>NZ_JAZUMY010000050.1:0-16074 GCF_045603845.1 Methanobrevibacter sp. | reverse complement strand
TTTTGTTTGTTTTTTAGTTTTTCCCACCATTTGTTGAGTAGTCTTTTTGCTTTGCGGTATCGGTTTGAGTTTTTTTTATGTGTGCTCATTATTTTTTGGTAGTGGATGATTCTGTCTGTTTCTTTCGTTAAATCTAGATTGACTATTTCTTTTTTGTTGGAAAGAACTGCTAGTTTTTTGCATCCGATGTCAATGCCTATTTGTTGATTGTCCTTTTTTTCAACAGGCGTGTGAACACATTTGATATTAATTATTGCATAATATTTCATGTTTTCTTTTTTAATGGTTGCATTCTGTATTTTCACGGTATTGTCATGTGGATCACTTCCTTTTTTTAGTAAATCTTTGTATTCTTTGCTTGTTCTAAATTTTACCAATCCTAATTTTGCTAATTTTAATTTAGGATATCCATTTTTGTCCAAGTTTATTCTTACATTATTATTGTTTTGGATTCTGATGCTGTCTTTTTTATTCTTTTTACTTTTAAACCTAGGATAATTTGATTTTAAATTAGGATTAAAATATCGTATAAATGCCTGGTTGAGGTCTCTTTCAGTTTGCTGTAAACAGGAAGACTCAGATAAACCCAGAAAAGAATATTCTTGTTTCAACATATTTAAAATAATATTACATGAATTATTATTAACTTTAACATAAGAGGAATAGCCATTTTGTATTGATAACGTTTTAAAATTGTTGATGAAAGCTAATGTTTCATTCCAAACAAATCTTGCATTTCCTAAATTTTGCTCAATTTTACCAATACTAACAATTTTTTCTCCATTATCATTAAAATCAACTTTAGAAGGATAAATACGAATTTTCAAACTCTTATTAACCATATTCATGAAAAAAATCTCCTATGATGATAGTTAAAAAAATATTATTATTTTTTAAAAGTGTGTTTATACTAAATAATATTATTAAAATTAATATTTAAAATAAGTCCTAGAGAGCATTTGAACACTAATCTCGCCCCCCATTTTTTGTGCAATTCATCCCCTACCTTAGAGGTCAGGGTATTCTTGCACATATTAGATAAAGCCCTGCATCCACACTGTCATTTCATCAACATCCTCAATGACATGAAAGAAGTTATGGCTGTTGTACCAGACATTAAATATAATCAGAAAACTGATGAAATATGCTATGAATCCTTCCTTAATCTCTAAAAATCCACTTAAAGTCAAGGACGTGGGTTGTGCCAGTTTTAAAACAAGTATTGTCAATGCTATTGCAATAATCGCATCGCCAAAAGTCTCCAGTCTCTGCTTTTTCATAATCTTAATTTTAGGTTTTGAATATAAATAATAGTTTAGTTAGTTCAAACTAACCGGTAATTTATTAATTACTTTTTGCTTTTTATACTGGAAGATTCATAATATTGACTACAAAAAGAAAATAGGTGATAAAATGCATTATACAGGACCAGTTTACAGACCGCCTCCAGAAGCAGACACACCCCTTCTGGAAATAACATACGGATGCTCATGGAACAAATGTTCATTCTGCACAATGTATCACGGACAGAAATTCGGAATATCTCCGCTTGAAGATGTTGAAAGCGACCTAAAGGAACTGTCCAGATATTATCCAAGCGACATTAAAAAGATTTACGTTGAAAACGGTGATGCATTCACACTTCCCGCCAGAAAACTGCTTGAAATTTCAGATTTGATTCACAAATACTTCCCTCAAGTCGAATGCATCGCATGCTATACATCCATCAGAAACATCAAGTCCAAATCCCTTGAGGATTTAAAGGAATTGAGAAAAGCAGGCTATGACTGTTTCTATATCGGACTTGAAACAGCATATGACCCTGCACTCGAGCAAATGAAAAAAGGATCCACTCAAGCTGACGAATACAGACAGTTGGAAAAACTCGAAAAGGCAGGAATATCATATAATGCGATAATAATGTTTGGAGTTGCAGGAAAAGGCAACTACAAAGAAAATGCATGTGAAACTATCAAGTTACTGAACAGATTCAAACCAAAAATGATTCTGACAATGTCAACTGCAGTTCATGATAACACTCCATTGGCTGAAATGAGAGATAATGGTGAGTTTGTTGAACCGACAGAAAGGGAAATGCTTGATGAAGAACTCCTGTATTTGAAAAATCTCAAAATGGATGATGACTGCCTGTACTTCGGAGGCCACATCTACAATTTAAGCAGAATCACACAATACTTCAAATACCAGAATGACATGATTAAAAGACTAAAAAACAGAGTTAAAGAAATAGACATGACAAATCCGGGACTACTTGATACTGTATTGTCAAGAGGATCCCTGTGAGGTGATAATTATGCATTATACAGGACCTGTTTACAGACACCCATTGGAAGCAAATACTCCAATATTGGAGATAACATACGGATGCTCATGGAACAAGTGCGTGTTCTGCAACATGTACAGGGACGTTAAGTTCGGAGCATCCCCAATAGAACATATTAAAGAGGATCTGCAGGAACTCTCCCAAATATATCCTCGCAATTTAAGAAAAATCCTAGTGGCAAACGGCAATCCATTTGCCCTTTCAACTAAAAAGCTGCTTGAAATCAGTGATTTGATAAGAAAATACTTCCCTGAAATTTCTGTCATTTCCTGTCAGACCTCAATTAGAAACATCATGCACAAATCACAGGAAGAACTGAATCAGCTATATGAAGCTAAGTATGACGATATTTACATAGGACTTGAATCCGGATGTGATGATATTTTAAAATTATTAAACAAAGGATACACATCAGATCAAGAATATGAAACACTTGAAAAATTGAAAAACTCAAAAATAAGATACATCGCACTATTAATGGGTGGTGCAGGCGGAAAAGAGTTTAGGGATGCACACATCAAAGATACTGCGAAGTTATTGAACACATATCCACCTAAAATGATTTCCATAATAACAACGGGAATTGCAACAGGAACTGGATTGGCCAAAATGCGAGATAATGGAGAATTCGTTCAATTGACCGAACGGGAAATAATTGAAGATGAAATTGCACTAATCGATGCATTGGACGTTCCAAACTCAACATATTTCTATGGACATCATCAAAACAATATTGCACGTGTCAGCGGACACATGAAAAACAAGGAGAAATTGATTGAAGGTTTCAAACAAAAAATTGAAGATTTTGAAAAAAATCAACCTGAAATATTAGAAACATCCCTTGTGAGGGAATATTTATAATAATATTTTCTCATAACCTTTTTTAATTTCTTCTTTAAATTCATCATCCCTTAAATCGCCTTCAAGTTCATACAAACCAAAAATGACCATATCATATAAAATTTTATTCATTTTCCTTCCTTTTTCAGTCAGATAATATTCAGTGTTTCTTCTGTTTTCATCTTCAATGACTGTTTTTGAAATCATACCCTGCTCTTCAAGATACTTTAAAGTGTTTGATAAAACGACATTGCTTAACTCAGGTTTGTCTTCCTTGAATTCATTGAAATGCTTTTTTCCAGCAAATAGATCTTTCATTATTCCAAAAACCCATTTCCTGCTTAATAAATCATTAACGCTATTGATAGGGCATGCTCCTTCTTGATAAATGATACTGTCTTTCATGATTAAAACCTAAATTAATATCTGTTTTAATTATTATTTAATATGATGTTTTTTTAATTAGATGGCATTGATGCCACATTATCTTTAAATATAAATTTTTATTTAGATTTATCTATGAAAATAAATGTTAATGATAATAAAACTGTCAAAATGACCACATTTTTAGCGGCTTTGTTTGCCATATGTTCAGGTCTTGCAATCGGAAATCTGTATTGGGCTCAGCCATTGCTGGTTGAGATTACAAACGCTTTTGGACTTTCACCGGCAAGTGGAGGATTGCTTGTAACAGCAACCCAAATTGGATATGCTTTGGGAATCCTGTTTATTGTGCCTTTGGGAGATTTTGTTCGAAGAAAAAGATTAATCAGCATCGTAATGGTTTTGTCCATTGTTACTTTGGTTGCTTGTGCATTGTCTCCTTCATTTGTAATATTGGCGTTGTCACTCTTTAGCATGGGCATTGTTACTATATCCGGACAAATCATATTGCCTTTGGCAGGCGATTTGAGCAGCCCTGAAGAGCGTGGGCATATTGTCGGAATCGTTGCTTCAGGAATAACAACTGGAATTCTGTTTTCAAGGTTTGTAAGCGGCATTATTGCGGGATTGTGGGGCTGGAGATCAGTGTATCTGATTGCTGCTGTGCTGAATCTGATTATGGCTCTGGTAATGATTTATGTTCTTCCGGACATTCCAAGAAAAAACAAGCTGGAATCATACAGTGGCCTTATAGTCAGCGTATTTACAACTTTTAAAAGACATGACACATTATATAGGATTTTGCTTCACAGCGGATTATTGTTTGGTTTGGTTTTCAACATATTCTGGACTTCCATGACATTTTTATTGTCGGGTGAACCTTTCAATTATAATACTTTCCAGATTGGTCTTGTTAGCCTAGCAGGACTTGTTGCTGCAGTATGCGGACTGTACTTCGGCAAACTGCAAGATAACGGTTTGGGAGTGCCTGCCCTTGGAGTGTTTGTAATCATGATTATCGCAACAATGATTTGCGGATTGATGTTTTCAGATTCAATAATTGCTATTGTCATTATTGCTGCCGTATTTTCAATTGGCGTTCAGGGAATCACAGTTCTCTCTCAGGCAAGGTTATTTGCCCTTTCCAATGAGGAGCGAAGCAGACTGAACACAGTATTTGTTGTTAACAATTTCATTTTCGGAGCTGTCGGAAGCGCATTGGCTTCATTTTTATGGTCACTTGGAGGATGGTCATATGTCATGATCGGTGCAACATTAATTTCAGTTATCGCATTGGTTGTGTGGATATCCTCAAGAAAAGCGTTTCATGAAGTCGATAGTTCAGTTTAAGTCTATTGGGGTATGAGTAATGAAAAATATTTTAGTTTTAAACGGTTCTCCCAGAAAAGGAGGTAAAACAAACAAGCTTGTAAATGCATTTTTGAAAGGTGCTGAAAATAATCATATTGATCATTTTCATTTGTATGATATGGAGATTGGCGGATGCAGAGGCTGTGAATCATGCAGGCGGAACAATACCGATAATCCCTGTATTCAGAAAGATGATATGTCCCAAATATACGATTCATTTAACCGTTCAGACGTTATAGTATTTGCATCACCAATATACTTTTGGACAATAACTGGGCCTTTAAAAACAACTGTGGACAGATTGTATGCAATACTTACGGCTAAAGGCTATGGGGAGTTTAAAAAAGAAAGCATTTTGATAATGACTGCAGGTGGTGCTGATTACAGTCAGGCACAAAGATGGTATGAAACTTTTGAAAAAAATCTGAACTGGAACAATATTGGAGAAATACTTGGAGCACATAAAATAAAAGAAGCAGAAGAGCTGGGAAAAACTATTCAATAGTCAAGCAAGTTCTAATGTATTATTAATTGGGTGGCATTGATGCCACAATAATCTTTTATATGCTTAATTTAAAGTTATTAATATAAAATGGAGGTAATTAACATGCCAGTAATTAGTTTTGATATTGTAGAATTAAAAAAAGAACAGAAAGAAATTTTAGCAAAAGAGTTTTCAGAGTCCGCTTCAAGAGTAACAGGTCTGCCAGTTGACATGTTTTACGTGTTATTCAATGAAAGAAAGGCAGATAATGTCGGCGTTGGTGGAGTTCTTTTAAGCAATCAAGAATAACATTATTATTCTTGATTCAAATCCAATATTTCAAGATACATTTCTTTCAATTCTTCTTTTTCATGATCGTTGTAGTGTTCGTTGTTTTTATCGTTGTTTAATGCAAATAATAATAGTTCGTAGAATACCTTATTCAGCGAATGTCCCTTTTCTGTCAGATGATATGTTATTTCATCGTTTTCATCAAGTCTTTTGATAAGACCGTTGTTTTCCATTGTCTTCAGGCATCTTGTAAGTGATTTGTTGTCCAGCGTTTTCCTGTTGGTCTGGAATTCGTTGAAGTGTGTTTTTCCCAAAAACAGGTCTCTTAGAATATGCAATGTCCATTTGTTGCTAATGTCTTTTATTGCATCTTCAACAGGATTTCTCTCGTATTTTTTCTCATAATACAGTACTTTTTTTGCATCCATATTAATAAGTAGAATATTGGAGTTTTTAATGTTTCTCATTGATGAGATCTGTTTCCAACAACATATCCGTAGAAGAATTACACACAATATTAGATTCTCGTGTAATTAAATTAAAAGCAAATCAATAATTATAATTTTAATGATTCATATTTTCAATTTACGGCAAGATCATCAAAAGATGAGTTGCTTTCCTAATTGTCATATATCAGAAATTATTGTTGAAACCCTTTTGCCTTTTCAACTAATCGTTTACCTAACTATATAACTTTATATTACAAAACATTATTAAATTTAACGAAATTTAAAGAGTTCTAGAAACTAAAAGATTTCTAATTTTCACATGCTAAAAACATCCAATTATTATTTTTTAATCGAGAATTTAGTCAATTAAATATGGATTGATGTATTCTTTTGATATGTTTCCAATTATTTGATTGTTTTATATCAAATGACCCTGAAAATTTTCATTGACAAAGATAAATGTTGAATTGAATTTACTGTTGATGTATATGAAAAATTTCATCTGAAATGTGTTAAGTCACTGGGAATGTTTTTTAAATATGAAAAATAAAAATTACAATAAGCGAATTAATTGGAGAAAAATTTGTGAAGAAAATTTTAGTATTTCTTGCATTGTTTTTAGTATTTGTTTCTATCGGTGCTGTTTCGGCCGAAGGAAACTTCACAGACCTTAAAACAGGAATTGATGCAAGTACAGACACATTAGAAATAACACAGAATTATGTATATGACAACACAAGTGATGATGAACTTAATGAAGGAATTATAATAAATAAAAACAATTATATGATTAACGGTAACGGTTACACTATTGACGGTGCCAACCAGGCCAGAATATTTAAGATTATTGGACAAAACATCACCATTTTAAACCTTAATCTGATTAACGGATATAGTGATGATAGTGAAGTTGGAGGGGGAGCCATTCTCTCAGAAGCAACACTAAACCTGAAAAATGTTACATTTACCAATAACTATGCAAGAACAGGAGGATCTGCTGATTTAAGAAACGTGACAAGCATTTCAAATTGCCGCTTCATCAATAGCAACGCAAAATTTGGTGGAGGCATTTACTCTACTGTTGAGGTAAACGTGAGCAATTCAGAATTCATTGATTCAGCATCCAAATATGCGGCGGCAATCTATGCAGAGAACAACCTTACACTTTTTAATTCAACATTCAAAAATCTTGCAGCTGAAGAAACTGCAGGAGCTATTGGAGTTAAAGAAATTAATTTAGTATCTGTTGAAAGCTGCTCATTCATAAATACCACTGCAATCAAAAACGGTGGTGCGATCTATCTCGATGCAGGTTCCGATGAAGAAAAATTCAGAACTGTACTTATTTCCAACACAAGCTTTACCAATTCAAGCGGAGATTTTGGTGGTGCATTAGTTCAGTTAAATGGAGTTTTAAACATTGAAGAATCAGAATTTACAGACAACACCGCTGATTTCAACGGCGGAGCAATATTTATCTCAAATACAATAACACAAATTGAAAACACAAATATAGAAGGAAACCAAATCACATATGAAGATTACGGCAATGGTGGAGGCATCTACAGCGACGCATCCCAACTCACCATTATAAACTCTTCATTCATTAACAACTCCTTAAACGGGATCTATGCATATGATGGAGATTTAACCCTTAACGATTCAGTCTTTTCAGGTAACGGTGAAGCAATTCACGGTGTATTTCTAGACTACGATATAACAAATGCGACAATCGGAGACGATACGCTATTTTTAAATGACACCGATTATAATAGCTATGTGGACACTGCCGGAGCACCGCTCAAACTCATTAACAATACAATTGATGTTGTGAATCTTCCGTCAAGATATGACTCAAGAGATTGGGGCTGGACAAGTTCCGTTAAAAATCAGGGCTACATGGGTGCATGCTGGACATTCGGAAATCTCGGAGCATTGGAATCTGCATTATTGAAGGCAACCGGCATAGAATATGACTTTTCAGAAAACAACATGCAAAACAGTATGCTTCAATATTCAAAATATGGAATAAAAGGTGTTGAAGAAGGAGGAATAAGAGAACAGGGTTTAGAATATATTATCAGCTGGCTTGGAGTATTTCCTACCGAATATGACAGCTATGACGAACTAGGTAAATTATCACCTATAATTTCAACTGAAAATGATATCCACATCTTTGATGTCGTTATGTTAGCTCCTCGTGATAATTCCACTGACAACGAGCTTGTTAAAATTACAATATTGGAATGCGGATCCATTACAACAGGATATTACCATGACCATTCAGCATTTAATGCAAATACTTCAGCATATTACCAAAATAAAACCAACCGGACAAACCATGCGATAAGCTTTGTCGGATGGGATGACAATTATAAAAAAGAAAACTTCCTCATAACTCCTCCTGGAGACGGAGCATGGATTTGTAAAAACAGTTGGGGAACTGACTGGGGAGACGGAGGATACTTCTATCTGTCATACTATGATCCAAGTTTCTTAAATACAACATTCGGAATCGGATATCTGATAGAAAATGTTGAAAACTATACGACAAATTACCAGACTGATTTAAGCGGAATGATAAATTATTATAAAGGCGATGAAGAGTGCAGTTATAAAAATACATATCAGGCATTAGATTATGAGTTAATAAGTGCTGTCGGAACTTACTTTGATGCTAAAGAAGATTATGCTCTTGAAATCTATGTAAATGACCAATTAGTACACACACAAAGCGGAACTTCCCCGTTCTACGGTTATCATACTGTAAAATTAACAGAGGAAATAGCTGTTGCACCGGGAGATAATTTCACTGTAGTAATGACTAAAGATATAGTTGGAGTACTTGAATTTTCAAGACAGCACTTCTGCGAAAATATAACTTTCCTCAATTTAGGTGACGGATGGACTGATTTGGCAACCATAAATAAGACCATCTCTTTAAAAGCATACGCTAAAAAGTTATCAATATACACAGAAGATTTAGTCAAAATCTATAAAAACGAATCCCAGTTTAATGCATTTATCGGTGTGGAAAATGAAACTGTAATCTTTGAAATCAACGGTAAAAACTACACAAGAACCACCAATGAAAAAGGCATTGCAACCATGAACATCAACTTAGGACCTGGCAACTACACCATCAAAACAATATACGGCAATACCTCCCTTGAAAACAGCATTGAAGTATTACCTACATTAATTGCCCATGATTTAGTAAAATACTTCAGAAACGCCTCACAATTTTACATCAAATTAATCGATGGTGCAGGAAACCCTGTAAGTAATGCAACAATTAGAATGAACATCAATGGTGTATTCTACGATCGTGTAACCAATGAAAACGGAACTGCAAAATTAAACATTAACCTTGGGGCTAAAGAATACATATTGACCGCAATAGATCCGTTGACCGGCCTTATGATGTCATATAATATCACTGTACTTCCAATTATCAATACAAGTGACATGAACATGACATATCTTGACGGAAGTCAGTTCAAGGCAACAGTACTGGACAGTCAGGGAAATCCATTAGCAAATGCAAAAGTAACTTTCAACATAAACGGAGTGTTCTACACCAGAACAACCAATTCCCAGGGAATAGCTGCATTAAATATAAGATTAATACCTGGAGAGTACATAATAACATCAGAGTACGAAGACTTCCAAATTTCAAATACAATATGTATTAAGGATTAATAATTTTAATCCTTTCTTTTTTTCTTTTTTGTAATAAAAATTTAAAGAGGATTGAATGAGTAAAGTAAAAAAGATATTTGCAAATATGAACTGGCTGGTAGTTTCACAGCTGATTGTTACAATATGCGTATTCATATGGACCATAATAATAGCCCGGTATCTGGGCGTTGCCGAATACGGTATTTATGGTTTTGCAATATCTCTTACTGGAATATTAATCATCATAGCGGATTTTGGAATAAACACCCATATCGTAAGGGCTGTGGCAACGGACAACAGCATCGCCTCAAAATATCTGGGAAATGCCATTCCACTAAAATCTGTTTTTGCTGCAGCAACATTTATTTTAACACTCATAATTCTCTTTTTGATGCAATGCAATGAAATTACAATTAAAGTTACACTGCTTTTTGCAATTGAAGTGATAATCAGGTCTTTTATGAATCTGCTTAAAGGAGCGTTCCAGGCATTTGAAGAAGTAAAATATCAGGGAATCGCAGAAAGCATTCTGCATGTGATCCTTTTGCTTTTCATCATAATCACAATTCACACAGACATCGGCATTTTTGGAATTGCAATTTCATATATTCTGGCTAATCTGATTACGCTGGCTTATCTTTATTATACCCTAAACAGAAACATTATCACGCCCAAATACGAGTTTGACAGAGAGTTCTGCAAAAAAATCACAATGCTATCAATCCCATTTGCAATTACGGGAATTTTGTATTCTGCATATTACTTTATTGATATCATAATGCTTGAAAACCTTGTTGGGGACTATGCTGCAGGAATATACAATGCGACATATAAACTAATTCCAGTGCAGAATCTTCTGGTTTCGGTTTATGGAGCCGTAATCTTTCCGGTAATGAGTAAACTTTTCAAAAAACATGAAAAATTATTAATATTGAGCTATGAAAAATCCGTTAAATATCTCCTGATGCTTGTCATTCCATTCAGTGTTCTGATTGTCATTTATTCCCCCACCATAATCCATCTGATTTATGGATCTGAATATGAAGCTGCTTCAACAGTGCTGTCTATTTTGATTTGGACTGTCACTCTTTTGTTTGTCATATCTCCAGGAACCAATCTGTTGAATTCATCCCATAAGGAAATCACTGTTAACAAGATTTATATATTCGGAGCAATCATTAACATTGTCCTGAATCTGATTTTCATTCCATATTTTTCTTATTATGGTGCGGCGATTTCAACAATCATAAGCTATGCCATAATCCTGACAATACAGAGGATTGTAATCTATAGAATGGGTCACACTTTCAACAAAAGACTTCATTTTGACATAATCAAGATGATTGCAGGGTCTTTAATTTTGGGAGTTCTCTTTAATTTCATGACTCCAAACATATGGCTGGCAATTCCTATTGGCAGTATAATCTATTTCCCATTGATATACCTTTTAGGAGCCCTCGACAACGACGACAAACGCATAATCAAAGACATTTTAGGTAGAAGATAACCGTAATTATTCTCCATTATTAAGCGTTTCAACCATATCCAACTTTTTGATTTTACCTGAAAACATCAGATTAACCAGTATGGATAAAGAAAATGTGATTATTCCAGTCAAAAGCAATGTTGTAATGGATATGGAAGGGATAAGATAATATAAATCACCAGCTGACCGCCATATTGTTTTTAGAAGGTAACTTCCGATAGGAACGCCCAATATGAAACCGATTGTCGTAAACCACAGATTTTGAGTCAGCAACAACTTCCTTAAGGTCTTCGTTTTAAAGCCTAAAATCTTTAATGTTGCGATGTCCTTCTCTATTTCTGTAAATGACAACAGTCCCAAGTTATAAAGTACAATTACTGCCAAAATAGATGCAAATGCAGTTAGAGCATATATCAGTACCCATGCGGCCTGTGTAAGTCCCTGCCAATTTCCAATTCTGAATTCCTTTGTAGTATATGATTTTATTGCAGAATAATTCTTGTCAACGTGCTCATCGGTTACGATACTTGATGGAGTGTAATTCAAACCCAAATCCTCAAGTTTATCCTTTGACATTACCAGCCCCTGAGTATTTGGATCTGCATGGATTTTATCTATTTTTATTTCAATCCATCTGTTTGAGTCAATCATATGCCATCTTACAGTATCCCCAACACCAACACCTAAAAGTTCGGCCATTTTTTTAGACATGGAGACTTCATCATCCGCAATTTCAACTTTATTCCAGTCATCATCGGTTGGTGTTATCATATCACCACCATCCAAAACCAGAAGCGTACCCTGCTTTTTCTCACTCGATGATTCAATTTCAATAACTGTTTTCATAATCTTCTCCCCATCGACCGCTTTTGCAACCTTATCAACTTCAGAAGAATCTGCATCGCTGTCAATAATCATTTCAGAGTCATAATGATTAATATATTCAAAGTTCCATTCTGTCAGCTCATTCATTGAATCATTCAGACCAAATGCACATATCAACAGTGAAGTGCAACCTATTATTCCAATAACAGTCATTAATGACCTGAATTTATTTCTTCGGGCATCACGATAATTCCAACGTATATTGAATGACAGGTTATGCCAAAAACCCAGTCTTTCAATTAAACCTTTTTTGAAAACTTTAGGAGATTTTGCTCTAATGGACTGTGACGGACTTTCATCCGAAATGCTTTTGGCCGAATAGAATGAAACCACCAAAGACATTATAATCATCAGGATAGTCATATAAACAAAATTCATACTCCAAACAACGTTCCATGAAGGCAATATGAATATATGTTTCATTACAGAATAAACAAAGCCGGGCAGTACCATAGGACCTAAAATCAGCCCCAGAACCGACCCAATCAGAACCATCCAGAACCCATAGGATAAATAATGCAATATTATGATATAATTTTTGAATCCGCTAGCTTTAAGAATACCTATTTGGGTTCTTTGGTGTGAAATAATCCTTGTCATAGTTGTTAGGAGTATTAACATTGAAACCAGGATAAATACAAATGGAAAAATATCGCCCATCATTTTCTGCAGTGTAATCTGATTTTCAAATTGACTTACGCTTACATGATCGGATTTTTGAATAAATGTGGCATAATATCCATCTAAACGGTAAGACAATAGTTTATCATATGTTTCTGCTTTTCCATCAAATTTAACGTTTAAAACATTATATGGTACATCATCACTTGGAAATGCCTTATGTGAGAGATAGGCAAATCCTATTTTGTTGAAATCCGGCAATACGGAATATTGTGATGAATGATAAACATACTCCGGAGAGTATCCAAGACCCCTTATTATCTTTGTGATTTCATAACCCTCAAATGTAAATGTAATGTTGTCTCCAACATTAAGCCCCTTGGCATCGGCAAAGCTTTTATCCAGCCATACACCATTTGAGTCATTGATGTCTAAGGGGCTACCTTCCACCAAATAAAATTTGGATATTGTGTTGTTTTCAACAAAGTGCAGCGTAACATCAGGCTTGTTTTCAAAATCGGCCTGCGAGTCCATAACAACATGCCTTTCCATCTGGTTGGTTGCACCGAGCATATCCACCTGATATAAAAACACGTCATTCAAGTAAGGTGAATAAATCCAGCCGTCTGCCATATTGGTATCTTCATAAAACTGATTGACACTAGTTTCAAGGCCAAGTGATCCTCCACCAACACCTGAAAAAACAAAAACCCCTAAAAATGCCATTAAAAAAATGGATATGAATTGTGCCTTATGCTTCTTGATGTCTCTCAGCATTTTTCTTTTTAACAAAACATCACCATTCCAAATCAGCAACCTTTTTAGGGCATTCATTAACGATTATATCTTCTATTTGACCATTTTTTATTTTAATGACCTTATCTGCAGCTTCTGCAAGTATTGAGTTGTGAGTTACAATCACTACTGTGGTATTACGGTTATTGCTCATGTCCTGGAGCAGATTTAAAATCAGCACACCCGTTTTTGAGTCCAGCGCACCTGTCGGTTCATCACATAAAAGCATTGTGGGTTTTTTGGCTACAGCTCTTGCTATTGATACTCTCTGTTGTTCTCCACCAGATAACTGTGCTGGAAACTGATTTGCATGTATTTTCAACCCAACTGAATCCAAAACTTCAAGCCCATCAATATCCACATCAACGATATCTCTCATCAGCTCGACATTTTCAAGAGCAGTTAAGTTCGGAATCAAGTTGTAGAACTGAAAAATAAATCCTACGTTTTTTGCCCGGTATTCTGTCAGCTCATTATCATTGAAGTTTTCAACGTTCTGGTTGTTTACAATGATTTCACCATGGGTTACAGAGTCAAGTCCGCCCAGAAGGTTTAAAAGAGTTGATTTACCTGCTCCTGATGGTCCAAGAATTACAACAAATTCCCCTTCGTTAATTGTAAAACTAACATTATCCATTGCTTTTAGAGCATGATTTCCGGATTTATATTCCTTAACCACATTTTTAAGTTCGATGATTGGACTCATTGAAATAGTTCTCTCCTTAAATTTAAAAATTTAAAAAATATTTTGAGTTTAAAACTCAAACATGAATATTTTTAATTCAATATTTCTATAGATTTGAAAATGTAAAGAATTCAACTGATAGAAAAAAGAAAATGGGATGAAAATCATCCCTCTTGAAATGTTCTATTCCGTAACAGTAACAGTATTTGCTATATGTAAGCCATTGTAGGATGATGTTATAATATATTCTCCTTTTTGTAGGTTAATATTTAACTTTGCAACACCATTGCTGTCAGTTACTCTATTATAGAGTACTCCATTAATATTGAAGCTTACAGTTTCATTTGCTAATGGGTTTCCTTGTCCGTCAACTAATTTTGTTTCAAATGCTTTTGATTGACTTTTTGTTTTTGTAAGATCATTAGCAATTAAAATTGATTTGACTTTAACATTATGGGAAACCATGCATCCATTATATTCACCAGTAATAATGTATTCTCCGGGGTTTAAGTTAATATTTAACTTTGCTTGACCTGAAGCATTGGTTTGGCGTTCATAGAAAACTCCATTGATGTTGAATTTTACAGTTTCACCCGCACCAACAACTTTTCCATCATTGCCTATGATTGTAACAATATATTGGGAATCGTTTTTGTAGTATTTTACTAAATCACTGGATATGATGTTTGCTAATACTGTGATATTATTTGAATGCATTTCACCAGTAACTGGATTAGTTGCCGTAATGATGTATTTTCCAGGATTTAAGTTAATATTTAATTTAGCAGTACCATTTTCATTAACTTTTCTTTCATACATTACTCCGTTAATATTAAAAATAGCATATGTACCTTCAGGTAATGCTTTTCCTTGATTGTCAAAGAAAGTGGCATAGTATTGAGTATCATTTCTAAATACTTTAATTAAATCATTACCTTCAATAGTGGATAAGATGGAAATCGTGTTTTCTACAATGTTTTTACCATATACTGCAGAAACTGTGTAGTTTCCAGCATTTAAATTTATTGCAAGTGAAGCTAAACCATTATCATTAGTTGTTCTAACATATTTTTGCCTATTGAGTGTTATGGTTACGGTCTGATTGGATAACGGATTGCCTTTATAATCAGTTAAATTAACCACATATCTAGTGCCGTCTTTATAGTACATTACAATGTCATTAGCCGTGATATTTGGTCCTGAGGTTATAATAAGTTTGCCCTCAGATATGGCATCATTATAATTTTCATCTCCAATATATTTGATTGTTATATTGTATGTTCCAGGAATAAAAGTGTAATTCCATATTATTCCTTTATCTCCATCAAATAAAGATGAAATAATGTTGGAAATTCTATTCAGATCAGATGTAATATTCGGCAAAGTAATATTCAAACTATTAACTAACTCAGTAATATTTGGTAACGTAATGTTTAGATTATTGACTAACTCAGTAATATTCGGTAAAGTAATATTTAGATTATTAATCAAATCCATAATATTAGGCAAAGTAATATTCAAACTATTAACTAACTCAGTAATATTCGGTAAAGTAATATTTAGATTATTAATCAAATCCGTAATATTAGGCAAAGTAATATTCAAATTATCAATTATTTCCGTAATATTAGGCAAAGTAATATTCAAACCATTAACTAACTCAGCAATATCAGGCAAAGTAATATTCAAACCATTAACTAACTCAGCAATATCAGGCAAAATATTCCAAATTCCAAAAATCAAAGTCGGATCGTAGCC
>NZ_JAZUMY010000049.1:0-23434 GCF_045603845.1 Methanobrevibacter sp. | reverse complement strand
GATGAGAAAGTGAGGAATTACTTTGCTGGTGCAAATGTTGATGAAATAACTTATCAATATTGTAAATTTAATGCTAATGGGGAAATATACAATTTAACTATAGATAAAATCAATCAAGCCGTCTATGTAAATGGTACATATAATGATGCCTTCGATTCAGTGGTCTTACTGTACTTCGGTCAGGCACCTTTATATACTATTAACAACAACGGTTCACGCGATTTCAGTATCACTTTTGAGGATGTTATGGGCGGAAACTATACAGTAGGTGTAATGAACAACCATGACTTTAATACATATATCTTTAATGTCAAATTTGAAATGAGAGTTCCGAATTTCATCATATCCGAAGATGAAGTATATGAAAACTTAACCGATGCTATTGATGCCGTTGCGGAAAATGGTGTTATCTATGCAAATGTGAATTATTATTATGAAGACAATATGGAAATTAATATCAACAAATCATTTACCCTTAAAAATTTCAGAGATGACGGAGTTATTTTCGACGGAAACAGTACACAATGGTTCTTTACAATAGCTGAAGGATGCACTGTTGTATTTGATGGTATATACTTCACTGATGGAGTCGTAAAAACTCATGCAAGCATTGAAAATTACGGTACTTTAATAATTAGGAACTGTACATTTGAAAGCTTTGAAACAAGTGCCATTATATACAATTCAGGTTTGTTAAATATATTAAACAGTACATTTTCACTTAACTTTGTTAATAATGCTGTTGTTTGGAATGAAAAGGATTTAGTCATCGATACAGTTGAATTTTCAAGCAATATTGTCAATATAAGTTCTGTTGTATACAACAATGGAGCTGCAGAAATCATCTCCGCTAATTTCACAGAAAACTATAATTTCGCAAATGGTGGTGCAATCTATAACGCCAAGTCATTAATTGTCAACGACACTGTTTTCACAGAAAATGAAGGTATTGACGGTGGTGCAATTTACAGTACAGGAACATTAACAGTCTTAAACTCCACTTTTGAAGACAACACTGCAAACGGATATGGTGGAGCAATTTACAATGGAAATGAAGCAAGCATATTTAATTCAACATTTACCGGATCATCCAGTGAATTTGACGGTGGTGCCATTTATAACAATAATGTAATGATTATTGATAATTCCACATTCGTTGGAAATACCGCAACCGGCAGAGGTGGAGCAATCTACAACAACAAATCTCTGGAACTTGCAAAATCACTATTCGGAATTAACTTTGCTGAAGAGTATGCTAACATTTACAATGCAGGCGATATTCAATTTGGCGAAAACATATTTGATTTCTATGATGTGATATTGGTTGTGCCTGATGGCGAATACGGCATTCCAACAACAATTACCGGTACACTTAACCCTGAATTCAACATGGATCTTCAATTAGTATTGCCTGGTTTTGTCAATAAAAAAGATGCATTAGTTACTATTTCAGAAGGTGTATTTGAATATACTACAGATATCCTGCCAAAAGGCATTTATGATGTTGTATTAAATGAAGTCATTTATGATGTCTACGGTAACATCTATTATGGTGAAGCAATAACTGACAGGCTTGTCATAAATAAGGCGAATGTCTACATCAATCTGACTGTAGATGATATTGTCCTTAGAAATACAGATCAAGCTACACCGGTTTTAAAAATCAATGCAAGTAAAGACGGATTATTGACTATTGTTTTCAACAATAAGATTTTAGAAGTCAATATTACTGGCGGTCAGGCCACATTAACATTGGATGCAGTCGGTGAAGGAAATTACACTGTATTTGCTGCTCGTGAAGGTGATGAAAACCATAACGATGCTGTAAACACAACCACATTCAAAGTCACAGAATATGAAGGCAATTTTATTGTCAACAGTACTGGCGGTAAATATGATACATTACGTGAAGCCATCGCAGCTTCTTCAAATGATGATGTCATTTATGTAAGGGAAGGAACCTATTCCGGCTATGATAATGTAGGGTTGAATATTTACGGTAAGAAATTATCTATAATTGCACTTGGAGATGTTGTTTTCCAGGCAAATCCTTATTCTTACTTTTTGGATGTTAAAAAATCCGCTGATGTTACTATATGTGGTGTTGTAATCGTTGGATTTAACTCTAAAAATAATCTGATGTTTATTTACAATGATGGTAATTTGACTCTTGATGGTTGTATCCTTACCAATAATACTGCTGCTAGCCGATCCATTATACATAATTTTGGAGATTTGACTATTGTTGACTCAGAATTTTATGACAATACATTCAATGGAAGTATCATATTTAGTGAACCCAAATCCAATCTCATAGTTAAAGAATCAACATTTGAGAACAATACCCTACTTAATAAAGACCTCATTTTAATTGATACTGCAAATTCAGTAAAAATCATATCAAGCGTTTTTGCCGAAAACAAGATATTATCAGATGAATGCAGTATTATTTGTGCCGTTAACTGTACAGATGTTGTCATTAGTTCTGAGTTTTACAATAACACTCAAAGTGGAAATGTTATTGGCGCATATGAAAATACCAACCTATATGTTGATAATTCCATATTCACAGGCAATACTATTGATTGCATAATCCACTCCGGAGGCAACACTCAAAATACTATTTCCGGATGCGTATTCACAGACAATGCTGTTAATAATGTTGTTTTAAGTCAGGACAATAATCTCTCCGTTCTTGAATCTACATTTTCAGACAACACAATCTTAGGTAATGGTGCATTATACATTGCATCAGGTGTGAATGCAATTGTCAACGGCAGTGTGTTTGCAAACAATAAGGGAACCGGATATAGAAACATTTTTAGTGATTCTCCTGTGGATGTTTCCAATTCAGTATTCGATGCTCTAAACGTTGATTTCACTGTTCATGATATTGACTATGGTCAAAATGAAACAATTGAAGGAACTATTGACATCGGTACAAACCTCATATTTACCGTTAACTTGGACATTAACTCCAATAGCTATTCAGTCAATGTAACTGATAATAAGTTCACCTACAATGCAGGCATTCTTAATGGTGGAGACTATACTGTGGTATTAAATCCAAAAGATGCTAATTCAAACACTTTTGTATTTGATAAAATAACCAAAGTATTCACTGTAAGCCGTATAGATCCTGGATTGAGCGTTTCAATAGATGATATTACTCAAGGTGAAAAATTAAATGTTACTTCAACTATTGCTAAGAATGCTAAGGGTAATGTTGTCTATGAATTGAACGGTAATGTCTACAGTAAGGCTCAACTTGAAAATCTCACATTAAACCCGGGTAATTATTTAGTTACTGCTGTCTACAGAGGAGATAAAAACTACATTCCTGCTAGTGAAATGGTTAATGTGAAGGTTAACAAAGTAGCTCCAAACATAACAGTAAATGATGTTGCAGTTAGCTATGGTGATGAGATTAAAATTAATGTGACTGTTGATGTTGCTGATTATTACACAGTATTTTTAGACAACGGATACGATGAATCAGTTTCATTATATGTTGAAAATAGTGCAATATTCACATTCAACGGTTTAGACTACGAACCGAGCAGTTATGAAATCACTGTTTATGTATTTGAAAGTGACAATTATGCTGAAGCATATGCATACGCTACTTTAACAGTTAATAAGGCTGTTGGATTCTTCAATTTGTCAAACGATTTGATTATTGAAGGTGAAAACGCAACCATTAATGTATCAGTTCCGATCAATGCATACGGAAACATTACATACAGAGTATATGATAGGAATGTAAATCTGGTTTACAATATCACTCAATCCTGTCTGGAAGATCTTATTGTTCCTAATTTGGATGGCGGAACATATATCGTCACAGGTACTTTTGAAGGTGATTCTTATTACGCTAATAGTTCTAGAGTTAATTCTGGTTCAATATTTGTCAGGGAATTAGTAAACGTGAACATTACTGTATCCAATATAACCTACGGCGAAAATGCCACTGTTACCGTTGAAAGTAATGTTGATGGTGACTATCTTGTTAATGTAGGAACTGAACCTATGGTCATTAATGTTAAAAATGGTGTTGGAAATGCATCTGTTCCTAATTTGAGTGCTGGAAGTTATGCTGCTAACGTTACTGTTGTTGACGGTAATTATGCAGGATTTAATGAAACAGTATTTGATGTAGCTATTAAATCAGTTTCAGTAGCCGTTAATGTTGAAGATATTGTATTCGGTGAGAATGCTGTTGTTCAAGTTAATGGTGAAATTGATGGCGAATACATCGTAGAGATATATGGTCAAAACTATACCGTAAATGTTGTTAATGGTAAAGGAAACACAACAATTGACGGTTTGGCTGCAGGCAATAATATTTTAGTATCTGTAACAATCGCTGACGGAAACTACAGTGCACAGAATACTACAACATTTAACATAGCAAATAAATATAACACTACAATCTCATTGGATGTTGTAACTGATGAAAACAATGTGACAATGACCGTTACTGTTAATGATGCTGCTACCGGCCTTATCAAATTCCAGGTAACCGGTCCGGAAGAATATGTGGTATACTCTGATATTATTAATGGTGTAGCTGTTCTTGAAGATGTTCTTGAGACTGGTGATTACACAGTTATCGCAACCTATATGGGTAATGACAGGTTCAACACTAACATCACTTATGCGGATTTCACAATCAAAGGCCACATTAAGAAGAACACTACTATTGATGCTCAAGCTGAAGTGAATGGATACAGAGTTACATTGACTGTTAATGTTGATGAAAACGCTACTGGATTTGTGAAACTAACCGTTGGAGGTACTGTGGCTAATATTGAAGTAGTGGATGGTGTCGCAACACTAACAACTAATTTACTGCCAAACAGTTACATTATTGATGTTACTTACCTTGGTGATGATGACTTCAATATGAACAATACTATGGTAACATTTACTGTAACAGAAATTTCCAAGGAAAATACCACTATTGATCTTAATGTTATAGCTGGTGAAGACACTGCTCTGATTGAGGTTGATTTAAATGAAACCGCAACCGGACTGGTTAAACTCTATATGGTATCTAAAGAAACCGGTGAAGAATACACTATGTACATGGATGTTGTAGACGGCCATGTTGAAACATTTACCAACAGCATTGAACCTGGAAACTACACAATAGTTGCAACATACATGGGCGATTCAGTATTCAACACCAACACTACATCCCAAGACGTCGAAATCCTCGGACATATAATGAAAGATACTCCAATCGATGTAACAGTTGCAACCAGTGCAAATAGGGTTACATTAACTGTTAAAGTTAATGAAAACGCAACCGGATTTGTAAGGATATCTGTTGGAAGTACTGTAGCCAATATTGAATTGGAGAGCGGTGAAGGAACATTGACAACTGTATTGCCTTACGGAAGTTACAGCTTAGATATTACTTATTTAGGTGATGAAAACTACAATGAAAACTCAACAAAAGCTGAATTCACACTTGTAGAACCTGAAAAAGAAAACTCTCCTATCTCATTGGATATCATTACTGATGAAAACTATGTGGGAATGACAGTTACCGTTAGTGATGCTGCAACAGGTCTTGTCAAATTCCAAGTAACAGGCGAAGAAGAATATGTAGTATACTCTGATGTAATTAACGGAAAAGCCATTCTTGAAGATGTTCTTACAGTCGGCGATTACTCAGTAATTGCAACATATATGGGAGATGACAGGTTTAACACCAACATTACCTATGGTGATTTCACTATCAAAGGCCACATTAAGAAGAACACTACCATTAATGCTCATGCTGACGTGATTGGAAACAGAGTCACATTAACAGTTAAAGTTGATGAAAACGCTACAGGATTTGTAAAACTAAGCATCGGCAGTACTGTTACCAATATTGAAGTAGTGGACGGTGTCGCAACACTGACAACTTCCTTAGTGCCAAACAGTTACTATGTAGATGTAACATACCTCGGTGATGACGACTACAATATGAACAGCACCAAAGTGACATTTACCATAACAGAAGTTTCCAAGAAGAATACCAATATTGATCTTGACATTATAGCTGGTGAAGACGCTGCTCTGATTGAGGTTGATTTGAATAAAGCTGCAACCGGATTGGTTAAACTCTATATGCTCTGGAAAGAAACCGATGAAGAATATACCATGTACATGGATGTTATTGATGGTCATGTAGAAACATATACCAACAGCATTGAACCTGGAAACTACACAATAGTTGCAACATACATGGGCGATTCAGTATTCAACACCAACACTACATCCCAAGACGTTGAAATCCTCGGACATATAATGAAAGATACTCCAATCACAGCAGATGTTGTTGCTAATGGAAACAGAGTCACATTAACCGCCAAAGTTAATGAAAATGCTACAGGATTTGTAGAAGTCAAATTTGGAGAGAATGTATTTAACATTGCGTTAAAAGACGGAATCGGAACATTAACAACTTCCCTACCTTACGGAAGCTACAGCTTAGATATTACTTATTTAGGTGATGAGAACTACAATATGAACTCCACCATATGTGATTTCACAGTTGTAGAGCCTGCTAAGGAAAACACTCCAATCTCATTGGATATTGTGACTTATGAAAACGATGTGTTAATGACCGTTACTGTTGATGAAGCTGCAACCGGCCTTGTCAAATTCCAAGTAACCGGAGAAGAAGAATTCACACTCTATGTAGACGTAATTAACGGTGAAGCAGTTGTTGAAGAGGTTCTTTTAACTGGTGATTACAATGTAATTGCAACCTATATGGGAGACAGCAGGTTTAATACCAACATTACCTATGATGATTTCACCATCAAAGGCCACATTAAGAAAGACACCCCAATCACAGCATATGCTGATGTGATTGGAAACAGGGTTACTTTAACTGTGAATGTTGATGATAATGCTACTGGTTTTGTAAAACTGGCCATTGGCAGTACTGTTACTAATATTGAAGTAGTCAACGGTGTCGCAAAACTGACAACTTCCTTAGTGCCAAACAGTTACTATGTAGATGTAACTTACCTTGGTGATAATAACTACAACATGAACAAGACCAAAGTGACATTTACTGTAACCGAAGCTTCCAAGAAAGATACTCCTATTGATCTTAACGTTACAGCCGGTGAAGAATTTATCTTGATTACGGTTGATTTGGATAAAGCTGCAACTGGATTGGTTAAACTCTATATGGTTTGGAAAGAAACAGGCGAAAACATTACTGCATACATGGATGTTATAAATGGTCATGTAGAAACATTAACTAACAGTCTTTTACCTGGAAACTATTCTGTTGTTGCAACATACATGGGCGATTCAGTATTCAACACCAACACTACATCCCAAGACGTCGAAATCCTCGGACATATAATGAAAGATACTCCAATCACAGCAGATGTTGTTGCTAATGGAAACAGAGTCACATTAACCGCTAAAGTTAATGAAAACGCTACCGGATTTGTTGAACTCAAATTTGGAGATAATGTATTTAACATTGCGTTAAAAGATGGAGTTGGAACATTGACAACTTCATTGCCTTATGGAAGCTACAGCTTAGATATTACTTATCTTGGTGATGAGAACTTCAATAAGAACTCCACTAAACTCGAATTCACACTTGTAGAGCCTGAAAAGGAAAACACTCCAATTTCCATGGATATTGTGACTTATGAAGATGAGGTGTGGATGACTGTTACTGTTGATGATGCTGCTACTGGTCTTGTTAAATTCCAAGTAACTGGTTCAGAAGAATTTACACTCTATGTGGATGTGATTAACGGTAAAGCGCTTGTTGATGAGGTTCTTTTAACTGGTGATTACAATGTAATTGCAACCTATATGGGAGACAGCAGGTTTAATACCAACATTACCTATGGTGATTTCACTATCAAAGGCCACATTAAGAAGAATACTACTATTAATGCTCGTGCTGATGTGATTGGAAACAGAGTCACATTAACTGTTAACGTTGATGATGAAGCTACCGGATTTGTAAAACTAAGCATCGGCAGTACTGTTACCAATATTGAAGTAGTGGACGGTGTCGCAACACTAACAACCACATTAGCACCAAACAGTTACTATGTAGATGTAACTTACCTCGGTGATGATGACTACAATATGAACAACACTAAAGTGACATTTACCATAACAGAAGTTTCCAAGTTGAATACTCCTATTGATCTTAATGTCCTAGTTGGTGAAGACGCTGCCTTGATTATGGTTGATTTGGATGAAGCCACAACAGGACTTGTTAAACTCTATATGGTCTGGGAAGAAACAGGTGAAGAATATACCATGTACATGGATGTTGTAGACGGTCATGTAGAAACATATACCAACAACATTGAACCTGGAAACTACACAATAGTTGCAACATACATGGGCGATTCAGTATTCAACACCAACACTACATCCCAAGACGTTGAAATCATAGGGCATATAATGAAAGATACTCCAATCACAGCAGATGTTGTTGCTAATGGAAACAGAGTCACATTAACAGTTAAAGTTGATGAAAACGCTACAGGATTTGTAGAAGTCAAATTTAGTGGTGGAGTATTTAATATTGGATTGGAAAATGGTAAAGGCACATTAACAACTACATTACCTTATGGAAGTTACAGCCTAGATATAACTTATTTAGGTGATGAAAACTACAACAAGAACTCCACCAAATGTGAATTCACAGTTGTAGAACCTGAAAAAGAAAACACTCCAATCTCCTTGGATATCGTTACTGATGAAAACTATGTTGGAATGACTATTACTGTTGATGAAACTGCAACCGGCCTTGTCAAATTCCAAGTAACAGGCGAAGAAGAATATGTGGTATACTCTGATGTAATTAACGGAAAAGCTATCCTTGAGGACGTCCTTGTAGTTGGTGATTACAATGTAATTGCAACCTATATGGGAGACAGCAGGTTTAATACCAACATTACCTATGGAGATTTCACTATCAAAGGCCACATTAAAAAGGATACTCCTATCATAGCATATGCTGATGTGATTGGAAACAGAGTTACAATAATTGTGGCTGTTGATGAAGAAGCTACAGGATTTGTAAAACTAACCGTTGGCGGAACTGTTGCTAATATTGAAGTAGAGGATGGTATAGCAACACTAACAACCATACTTGTACCAAACAGTTACTATGTAGATGTAACTTACCTTGGTGATGATGACTTCAATATGAACAATACAGCTGTGACATTTACCATAACAGAAGTTTCAAAACAAAACACTACCATTGACCTCAACGTTATAGTTGATGAAAACAATGCTATGTTTGATGTTGATTTGAATGAATCCGCAACAGGATTGGTTAAATTCTATATAATCAACAAAGAAACCGGTGAAGAATATACCGCATACATGGATATTGAAGACGGTTATGCAGGAATGTTTATTAACGACATGGAACCTGGAAACTACACTGTATCCGCAACATATATGGGTGATTCAGTATTCAACACCAACATTACATCTGAAGACTTTGAAATAGCACTTCCAGAAGATGCAAACATTACAATTAATGTAAACGACAACATTGTTAGTGTGGAATTGCCTGAAGATGCAGAAGGTTATGTAATCATAAGTGTTGATGGTAAAAACTATTATTTCGATGCTGATGACGAAATCGAATTGGATATAAGTGATTTAGCTCCTGGAAACTACACTGTTGAAGTTCTTTACTCCGGTGACAATAAATATGCACCAGATATGGCCAACACAACTGTAGAAATTCCAGAAGTCATTCCAGAAGATGCTAACTTAACTGCAGATGCTAAAAACACTACTATTACAGTAACTGTAGCTGAAAACGCTACCGGTAATGTTTTAGTTGATGTTAACGGTATTGTTTACTATGCTGATGTTGAAAATGGTCAGGCTACTGTTGAAGTTATCGGATTGGATGAAGGAACCTATGAAGCTGTTGTAACTTACTCCGGTGATGAAACCTATGCTCCGGCCAATGTTACTGTTGCTGTGACTGTTCCTCCTGCTTCTAAAAACGAAACCGATGTAGATCCTAAAGCTAACGTAACCGTTTCTGAAGACACAGTCATAATGGAATTGCCTGAAGACGCTACAGGTTACATGTTGGTTGACGTTGACGGTACTGGATATTATGTTCCTGTTGAAAACAGCACTACTACATTCAAATTACCGCAATTAGCTCCAGGTAATCACACTGTAAGAGTTACCTACACTGGTGATAAGAAATATGCACCTGCAAATGCAACCGAGACTATTGAGGTTCCTGCTCCTGAGGAAACTATCATTTCCGAAGACTTGACTAAAGTCGAAAAGGCTCCTCAAAGATTTGCCGCCACTTTCCTTGATGAAAACGGCAATCCATTAGCTAACGCAAATGTAACATTTGATGTAAATGGTGTGGTTTACACAAGAACTACCAATGCTAACGGTTCAGCTTCAATTGCTATCAACTTGATTGCTGGTAATTACACAATTACTTTAACCAACCCTGCTACCGGCGAGGTTAAAACCAACAACATTACGGTATTGTCCAGATTTGTTGAAGATTATGATCTTGTTAAATACTTCCGCAACGACACACAATACGTATTGAAAGTATTGGATGATGAAGGTAACCCTGCTAAAGCAGGTGAAGTCATTACCTACAACATCAACGGTGTATTCTACAACCGTACAACAAACGCTACAGGACACGTTAAACTCAACATCAACTTGGACCCAGGCAAATACATAATCACTGCCGAATACAAAGGATGTAAAGTTGCACACAACGTTACTGTAATTCCTGTTTTAACTGCAAGTGATTTCACCAAAAAATTCGGTGAAACAGGTGCATTTGAAGCAAAATTAGTTGACGGTCAAGGAAACCCTTACAAAGAGCAACAAATCAAATTCAACATCAACGGAGTATTCTACAACAGATACACCAATGGTGACGGTATTGCAAAATTAAACATTAATTTACTGCCTGGCGAATACATAATTACATCAACTTACGGCTATGCAATAGCTGCTAACCATGTAACTGTAACCGCTTAGGTAAGAGAAGTTTTAAACAACTTCTCACTTTTTTTATTTTTTCATGTAGATAACATAATTCAAGTTAACTTTTTTTCAATCAACAATCAATTATCCTTAAAGATCAATTAATTATTCTTATTAATTTGTCATTATTTTGATGTTTTATTAACACACCATTTCATTAAAATGCATTGAAATGTTGGATGATTTATATTATAATATTTTTAGTTTTCAGATAATTCTTGTATGGCTGTTTTTGATAAAATTCCTGTGATATCGCTTCCTAAAATATCATTCAAACATATACCTTTTTTAAAATATTTAATAAAAACAAAACGTTCGTTCTGGAAATTTTTATTTAATATTAACTATTAAAATAAGTATAGGAGGTAAAATATGAACAAAAAAATATTTACTTTATTAACCTTGTTTATAGTTGTAACAAGTATAAGTGCAGTATCTGCTTTTGATTTAGGAGATATTTTTGGTAGTGGAGATCAAACAGTGAAAATAGGAGGAATAGATTTTAATATTCCTGCAGGTTATAAAGAAGATTCTAAAAATACTTTCAATATGATTGAAGGATACATAGATGAAGGATATGACTTTGATGGAAAAGTCTACGTTAAAGATAACACTGAAGTGGGAATATTTGTTTATAATTACAGTTCTTCAGGTGCAGAGGATATTTTAGGCAATCTTTCTAATGAAACTACCATTAATGATGTAGGCGGTTTCATGGAATTTGATGACAATGACTATGTTTTCGTTTATTCAAAAGATAAATGTATAGTTATGATTGCATCCAATGATAAAAATGTCATTGGCGACTTTATAATAGCTTAATTAAGCTATTATATTGTCATTACTGTTAATTCTGATAACAATCACCTGTTTTTTCTATGATTTAATGTATTAGTATATCCTGCCACCAATTCCTTTTATATATTCTTCAACATATGCTTTGTCTTTTTTATCAAATAGAGTGAAATGGAATGTGTAGATTGATTTTGAATCATTGGTGGTGATATTTGTTATTTCCGCATCGATTACGGGGCCAATGTTTTCAAACATTTGTATTAAATATTTTTCTTTACACTCAGAAGGGAGAATTACGCTTAAATCGACATGTTCCAGTTTGAGGTTGTTTTTCTTCCATTCGTAAAGTTCACTTTCAGACATTATGTCAATATGGGAAATGTTGAGTGTGAGTTCTTCATCACCCGTATTTATTATAGTACTTTTTGCGGTAACTTTTTTCACGGTTCCAACATAAGTTTCCTGAGAATATAATTGTCTCAATCCAATCTCCTTGCCGATTGATTTTGTCAGAATGCTTGCCTTTTGTGTTGTCATGCTTATTGCCTTATCTGAACGGATTAGGGCTTCTTCACGTTCATCCAAATGCTGTGCTGATTCAACAATACTTTTTACAAAGTCTTCCTCAGCACCCTGTTCAATCAGATTGGACAGATATATGCTTTCATTTATCAATGCTTTTCTTGCGTTTCCTGTTTCATCATTGTTCTTTTGTATTGAATAGTAAAGATGCGGATTTTGAAAAACTATTCGACTTACCATATCAAGCATCAAACTGTAGACAGGACTTGAAAAGTTTCTGGACTCTTTAACATTCATATTCAGTTTCCTGATTGTTGAAGCCAACGCGATAAATGAAAAATGGGTAAGTCCCTGAACGATACTCATGTATTTGTCATGTTCTGAAGGAGTTGTCATAACAATTTCACAATTTGATTTAGTCAGATACTCTTTCACACGGCCAATCCATTTGTCTAATCTGTTCTTGATTGGTGTAAGTACGATAATCTGTCTTTCGAGTGTGGGAACCCGTGGTCCAAACATTGGATGACAGGGCAAAATTTCCACATTTTCGGGAGCATATTTGTCTAAAGCTTCTGCAGCTTCCTTTTTAATGCTTGCAACATCCATCAGCAGTGACCCTTCATGTGCATGGGGTGCCACCTCTTTAATTGTATCTGCCATAAATTCAATGGGAACGCAAAATAGTATGATGTCTGCATCTTTAACCGCATCGATATTGTCGTTGTTATAATCTACATTAAGTTCTTCGGCTATTTCTTTTCCTGATATTGAATCACGGCTTGTTATTGTGATATTGAAATCATTTTTCAGGTGTTCTGCCATCCATCTGCCAAGGCCTCTTGTGCCTCCGATAATTGTCATGTTTGATTTATCAGTCATATTCTACCACTAATTATTTTATTTGTTTATATTCTATTTTAATTTTGGGCTGGAAACCTAGGAAATCTTTTCTTTGTCAAATCCAAATTAATTTTTTATTGTGATTTATGTGAAATTAAGAGTAAAGAATGATTATGAAACTTCCAGTGACAAGAGAATTATTAATTAATTTAAATCAATACATTTTTAACATTTAAAATCAAAAATTAACATATGAAAGGGATTTTTGAATTTATCGAAAAATATTTTTTTATAGTGATATTATTGGCGGTAGCTATTTCTTTAGTTTATCCAAATTCATTCAAATGGGTTTTAAGTGAATATAATGGTATAAACATTATCAATTTACTTTTAAGCATTGTTCTTTTTACAATGGGAACCACATTGAAATTGGACGACTTCGTTAATGTTTTCAGAAATCCCAAGGCAATTACGGTTGGAATTTCAGCACAATATATAATAATGCCTCTTTTGGCATTTACCCTTGCAAGTGCATTTTCTCTTGATACCGCTTTGACAGCAGGACTTATTCTTGTTGGAACTGTTCCTGGAGGAACCGCATCTGACGTCATAACTTTCATTGCAAATGGAGATGTGGCATTGTCCGTTTCATTAACTGCAGTTTCCACTGTGATTTCACCATTATTGACTCCAGTAATCACATTATTGTTAATCGGCAATCAGATTCATTTCAATCCTGTTGACATGTTCATTTCAATTGTTCAAATAGTTATTGTTCCAATTATGTTAGGTTTAGTCCTGAATTACAAATTCCCTAATTTCTGTGAAAAATTAAAAGATTATTTGCCTACCGTTTCATCAATTGTAATTTGTTTAATAGTTGCAGGAGTGATTGGAGCTAATAAACAGGCTATTTTAACTTCATCCACCATAATACTCATTGTCATTATCCTACAATATATCCTTGCAATGTTAATTGGATTTGGAATTGGCCACCTTGCAGGAATGGACAAAAAACAGATAATTACAGTAGCTATTGAAATTGCATTTCAAAATTCAGGTTTGTCAACCAGCCTTGCAAAGACTCATTTTCCAAACTTATCTCAGGCAACTGTTCCGGGAGCGATTTATTCTGTCTGGCAGAATTTTGCAGGATCTATTCTTGCCTATGCATTCAGAAAATACCAATCCTAAAGATAATCCTTTATTTTTTTAGTAATCTTTATATTGAACTAAAATTGGACGACAATACTTTTATCGGCCATGTTTATCTTCAGAATCGTGTCTGTTCCAAAAACAATACATGAACTGGTAAGAAAAGAAGTGATGAAAATTAAAAAAATGCTTAAAATTATTTAATATATAAAAAAGAGATAATAATGGTGTTTAATAGCTTTTTAAACACCTTTGTTTTTTGGAAAACTTTGGCAGATAATTTTCCATCCATTGAATTAGAAAATTGTGAGAAAACTAATTCAACAAATTTAATTTTGGAGATTGTATTATTATTGACTAATAATGTAAAGCAATGTGTTTTTTAGGTTTGCCTAAATTTTACATCACTAATTATAATGTAGTTAAAAGTAGTATATAAATGTTTCTATTTTTTTAGGTATACCTAAATTTTGAAAAAATAAGATTTAAGAATAATGCAACAGCATTATCCGATTAACTTTTATTTAGTAATTTAACTTTCTTAGGAGAAAGAATAATTAGATTTTTTTCACTTGTACGTGAAAGCAGTAAAGCTTGAGCACCATAACGAGCTCTCATTTGCTTAATCTTTTCTCCAGCTAGTTTAAAGTTAGCGGGACTTTCATTCTCAAGGAAAGACAAATCCAAAATAACAGGATTTTTCTCTTCAAGAACCTGATCCACAATATAGTTAATATCATCAATAGTTTTAGGTCTGATCAAAACAATTTCATAAAATGACTGTTCCGGGATGATAGGTTCAATATCATCGTATCTTGGTCTAGGACTGGTGGGATTACCTCCAAAATTAGGATTTTGTCTTGGACGAGCCCTGGAAGAAGCAGGATTTGAAGCATTTCCCCTGTTCACTGACCTATTCTCATCAATCTCAAAACCTAAACTTTTTTTAATAGTATCCATTAAATTCATTTTTCTACTCCTCCAAATAATCAAAAATAGCATCTAATAATTTTGAAGCCCCATTGTTATAAACATCTTCAACAGGCAAATCATATTTGGACTCGAAGTATTCAATATCGACATCCAATTCAGCATTTTTTAAATTAATAGATAATCCAACAACTTTAGTTGGTTCAAGAGATTCAATAGCTTTGATTTCCTCTTCAATACCCCTAGGTTCTCTGTAAGGATGATTTGGTCTGTGTCCGACAATAACAGCATCAGGAGCAGCTCCGATTAAAATGGCTGCGGACAAACCTCTTGGATGAGGATTTCCTTTTTCGGTTAAACTGGACTGACCTTCAATGAAAATGATATCCGGATTTTTTTCAGCCTCAACATATTTAATGGCTGCTAAAATAGCTGCAGGAACATCCATGGCAGATAAACTGCCTGCCCTGAAATTAAAATCAGTAGGTTCTTCAAGACCCATTTCATCAGTAGATATGATTGCTGGAGTTAATCCACGTTCCATAGCAGCAATTCCTAATTTTTTAGAAGTTGTTCTTTTACCGCATTCCTGGGAAGTTCCTCCGACAAAAACAACAGGAGCTTTTGGAGTATAAGAAATCTTAGGCAATATTTCACAGGATTTTTCCGGTGCTACACCCGCAAATTTTTCAACAACATCCAATCTTGGACTGATTTCCTTAATAACAACATTTTTAGCTTCAGCAAATTTGGCTAATGAAGGATTTTCTTCAATAGATAATGACCTGAATGAAGTCACAACATTCAATCCCGCATCAATAGCCTGAACAGCGTATTTAAGAGCAGTTCCTTCAGCACCAATCGGCAACATGATAACGATAGATTTTGCGTCAGTGTCCAACAAGCATTTCTCTAAACTGTCGGCAATAATATGACCGCAAAACTGTTTTCCCTGCTTTCTTTCATCATCATCAATGAAACCAACTGCTTCAACACCTTCAAGATTGGAGAATTTCTCTCCTCCTCCACCGCATCCAACTACAATGAACGGATTTAAATCTTGAATTTCCTTTACTGAATCTACTGAATACAAAACTATCTCTCCTATAACTTATAATTTATAACATCTCTATAAACATTAAATATAATTGAAAAATTTTTATTTAAAAAAATAGTTTCAAAAATATTATATAATAATTATAATTATTATAGTTTCTAATATTAAAATATATGTTTTGAATAGAAAAATCTTTTTAACATGACAAATATAAATTATTAAAAAAGACAGTTGGAGTTGCAAAAACATGAGAAAGCCTTATGTTATATTAATTGGAAGTGCATCAGGGATTGGAAAATCAACAATCGCATCAGAATTAGCTAAACAATTAAATATAAAGCATTTAATTGAAAGCGACTTTATTAGAGCTGTTGTTAGAGGAATTATTGGAAAAGAATACGCTCCAGCATTGCATAGCTCATCATACGATGCATATAAAAACTTAAGAAACAGCGCAAATTACGAAAGCTACGAAGATTTGGTTTCAGCAGGATTTGATGAACACGCATCATATGTAATTCCAGGCCTTGAAAAGATTATTCAAAGAGCCATTACCGATTATGACGACATAATCATTGAAGGCGTGCATCTGGTTCCAGGACTGATTGATATCGAACAGTTTAGTGATTTTGCAGAAATATATTTCTTTGTATTGAGCTCTGATGAGGAATCCCATAAAGAACGTTTTGTAAAAAGAGCAATACAAATACACAGAGGCGGGAAACAGCTTGATTTCTTTACTGAAAACAGAATAATACACAACCATCTTTTACATAAAGCAGAAATAAATAACGTTCCAATTATAAAAACCGAAAGCATTGAAAAAAGCATAGAGCAGATATTGACAATTATCAATAAGTCATGCACCAATATAAAATTAACAAATAATGTTGAAGAGCTCAAAGAGGTAATTGACATTATCATAAATCAGAACAATGGAAAAATAGAAAAGATAACATACAGCCTAAAAGGATTTAAAGACCCTCTGGTAAGGGACGTTAAAGTTTCCGATTATGATTCTGCAAAGAGATTCATTGACAATATTGAAAAAAATCCTAATGTAAAGGAGGATTTGAAAAATCTGTATAACCTTTCAAAATACAGGGAATTTTTAATATGCGCCGCCAACAATGAGACAATAGAAAGAATAGAAAACGAATTATCAGATAAAGGATTTGTATACAATGAGTGAAGAAGAAACAACTGAAATTAATGAAATGGTAATCAAATGTCCCGCATGTGCTGTTGAAGGAATTGCAACATCCATAATGAAAGAGATTGAGATTCCTCACTTTGGGAAAGTTCTTGAAACTACAATACAATGTGAAAAATGTGGTTTCAAACATAGCGACGTAATATCTCTTGAGCAGAACGATCCTGCAAAATACACATTAGAAATTTCAAAAGAAACCCTATCCGTCAGGGTTGTACGTTCACAGTCCGCGACAGTTACAATACCCGAAATAGGAGTTAAAGTTGAGCCGGGTCCAAAATCAGAAGGATATGTAACAAATGTGGAAGGGATACTGACAAGATTTGAAAGTGCTGTGAAAAAAGCCCTGCAGTTATTTGAAGATGCCGAATCACAAAAAAATGCCAAAAACACACTGGCCGAAATTCAGGAATTGATTAAAGGCAACGGCACCGCAACGTTAATAATTGATGATCCTTTCGGTCAAAGCAATATTGTCAGCGATGACGTCATCATATCTGAAATACCTGAAAACGAGTTAAAAGAACTTAAAACAGGTTTTTCACATATTGAGGACAGATAATTAAAAAAATAAGTAAATGGAAGAGAATTATTCTTCTTCCTCTTCTTCGGTTGCAGAGAAACTTGCGAATGAGTCTTCTTCTACAACATCTTTTAATTTTAAGGTTTTTTGTACATCCATAGCTAAAGCATTACAATCTGCTTTAATAGCTTCTAAATGTAATAAGATTCTTTCTTTTTCCTGATTGATTCTTTCAATGTTGGTGTATGGGTAAGTTGATTCCTTAAGCATTTCGTATTCAATTGTAGTGTAAGGATATTCATTTAATTGTTTACATACATTTTTTAAAACTTCACCTAAGAATTTGTTCATTTCAACTTTTACTCTTTCCCTAATCATTTTGTCGTCATCAAGATTTTCTTTCATTAAACGAACAACTTCAGCTTTAGCGAAAGGTAATTTTTCTTCATCTTCATCGATAGGTTCTTCCATTTGTTCAAAATTTTCTTCTTCTGACATAATAATACATCCATTATTTTCAATTAACAATATTGTGCAAAAATAATCAAGTTTACAAAAAACTTATTATTACATCAATACCATTTATTATATTTATTAAAAGTTTTATATAAAGGTTTTCATTATTTTACATATATGAATAATAATTCAAATAGTTACAGATAGAAGTAGTAAAATAATTGACTAGAAAATTAATAATTTTGATACTTGAAAAATTTTGAAAAATCGTTTAAAAAAAATAAAAATAAGTAGCATAAATGCTACTTTAAACTATCTTTTCTTTGAAATATTCGAACCACATAATGCAAGTGAAATCAATGAAATAACTATTAATAACCCCATAGGAATTCCAGTTTCTTTCATTTCGATACCTGCCATTGCAACATTATTTAAAGTGTCCTGTACAATTTCATTATCCTTCAAATTAGAATATATGCTTGGAACAAAAGAATTATCGGGAGCAATAAGATTTTTGATAATTTCCACAACACATTCAACATAATTATTAGTTAAATCATGATCAAATGTATCAGCACCAGCAGAAACCATATTGCTGAATAAACCATCTTTTGTAGCAATAGCATTAATATTCAATGAAGTCTTTTCACCATTAGCCAATGATTTTATATGCCATGAATGATTGACATCATCATAATCCCCTGAAGCGGCAAATGCTGATTTGAATTCAAGAGATGCATCCATAATCTCATTAACATTAATGTTTTTGGCAGTATCTGGACCATTATTTGTGATTTCAATAGAATATGTGATTAAATCACCAACTTCATATTGCGCTTTAGAAACTGTCTTTGTAATTGACAAATCAGCCGCAGGTTTAACCGTGATTGATTTTTCATCCCTGTTATTGTCCGGATTATAATCATACTGATCTCCTTTAACCGTAGCGGCATTTGTAAATTCACCAGTTTTATCGACACTACATATAATTGTTAGTTCTTTGGTTTTTTGTGAATCTAGATTTCCAACATACCATGTTCCAGTTGATGAATAACTTCCATCGCCTTGTGCACTGATGAAGGTTAATCCTTCAGGCAATGAATCCATAACTACCACACGTGTTGCATCACTAGGACCATTATTCCTAACAATTAACGTCCATTTAACTAAATCCTTATAGTTAAACTCAGACTGGTTGACAAGTTTCGTTATTTGCAAATCACTGGATAAATCCACATTAACTGATGATTCACCCATATTGTTGTTTGGATTGAAATCATATTCTTTTGCAGTTGCAGTTGCAATATTTTTAATTTCACCAACAGCTTTTACTCTAGTTGTTATTTCTAAATTCTGAACTTCACCTACCTCAAGACAGCAGAATTTCCACTGACCGTCTGAATAAAATCCTTTACTAGCATTATAACTGACAAATTCAAGGCCATCAGGCAACATGTCCAGGATATCTATTTCATTAGCTTTATCCGGACCGTTATTTCTAACAGTAATTGTCCATTTAACCAGATCATTATAATTAGGAGATGTGTTATTTACCATTTTAGAAATTTCCAAATCGGCTGACGGATTAACGGCAAATGACTTATTAGCATCATTATTGGATGAATCATAATCATATTCATCACCGGTGACATTAACTACATTAGTGAAATTGCCTGTTTTAATGACTTTAGTTAGTATTTCTAAAGTAACTCTTTCACCAGCATCCAAATCACCAATAAACCAAATATCATTAATATAATGACCTTTGTTTGGTGTAGCGCTTATCAATTCAAAAGCCTCGGACAATACTTCATTTACTTTAACATTGCTTGCTTTATCCGGACCGTTATTGTTGACAATTATAACCCATTTCATTTCATCCGCATAATTTGGATTCTGATTATTTACCAGTTTTACAATCTCCAAATCTGCAGAATTTGGAACCGTTATTGATGAGCTGGCATCATTGTTAGATTCATCATAATCATATTCATCACAGGATACATTTACTTTATTGGTCAACAAACCGGTTTTATTAACGAAAGTTATGATTTCCAGTGTTTTTGATGAAAATGCATTTAAAGAACCCACATACCATTTACCGTTGGAATAGTTTCCATCAGCACTTTTTATAATCAAGCCTTCAGGCAGGACATCATTGACGAAAACTCCAGATGCGTTATCCGGACCGTTATTTCTAACAGTAATTGTCCATTTAACCAGATCATGATAGTTAGGAGCTGAAACATTAACAGCCTTACTGACTTCCAAATCAGCAGCTTTAGCCACATCAATAATTTCTGATGCATTATTGTTAGACGGATTATGGTCATATTCATCACCTTTTACACTGGCAGAATTCCTGATAGAACCAGTGACGTTTACGCGAGTGACGATTTCAATACTTGCTGAGCTTCCAACATTTAAAGTTCCGACAGTCCATTTTCCAGAGCTATAACTATTAGGTGAGCTGACAATAACCAGACCAGCAGGCATAACATCATCAACAACAACATTAGTCGCAATATCAGGACCATTATTTGTCACAGTCAATGTCCATTTAACCAAATCACCATAATTCGGAGCGGAATTATTAACAGACTTGGAAACTACCAAATCAGCAGCAGCAGGAACAACAATAGACTTAGAAGCCCTGTTATTACCAGGATTATGGTCATATTCACTGCCAGTGACATTAACTACATTATCTATAGAACCTGTTTTATTTACCCCAGTCACAACAGTTAATGTTTCACTAGCACCATTAGCCAAACTGCCAACAGCCCAAACACCATCAGCAAAACTGCCAACAGAAGCAACATAAGAGCGATAAACTAAACCTTCAGGCAAAACATCACCAACAACAACATTAGTCGCAGCATCAGGACCATCATTCCTAACAGTTACAGTCCATTTAACCAAATCATTATAATTCGGAGAAGAATTATTAACAGACTTTAAAACAACCAAATCAGCAGCCTTAGCCACATCAATAACTTCTGAATCATTGTTATTGGATAAATCATGGTCATACTGATCACAAACGGCAGAAACGTTATTGACAAATGAACCTGTCTTATTTACTAAAGTTACTATTTCGAAAGTTTTTGAATGATCAACATTCAATGATTCGATTATCCATTTTCCATTAATCAAATTACCTGTGTAACTTTTTATAATTAAACCAGAAGGCAACACATCTGTTAAAACTACATTATATGCTACATCAGGACCATTATTTTTAACAGTAATTGTCCATTTAACCAAATCACCATAATTCGGGCTAGAATTATTAACAACCTTATTAACTACCAAATCAGCAGCAGCAGGAACAACAATAGACTTAGAAGCCCTGTTATTACCGGGTTTATAATCATATTCATTACCTATAACATTAACGATATTATCGATAGCGCCTGTTTTATTTACCCCAGTCACAATAGTTAATGTTTCAGAAGCACCATTAGTCAAACGGCCAACAGCCCAAACACCATCAGCAAAACTGCCAACAGAAGCAACATAAGACTGGTAAAGCAAACCAGCAGGCAAAACATCACTAACCCTAACACCACTAGCAGCATCAGGGCCATCATTTCTAACAGTAATTGTCCATTTAACCAAATCATTATAATTCGGGCTAGAATTATTAACAGACTTTAAAACAACCAAATCAACAGCTTTAGCAACATTAATTAATGAATCTGCATCATTGTTAGATGGATCATGGTCATATTCATCACCTTTTACACTGGCAGAATTCCTGATAGAGCCAGTGACGTTTACGAGAGTGACAATTTCAATACTTGCTGACCTACCGACATTTAAAGTTCCGACAGTCCATTTTCCAGAGCTATAACTATTAGGTGAGCTGACAATAACCAAACCGGCAGGCATGACATCATCAACAACAACATTAGTTGCAACATCCGGACCATTATTTGTCACAGTCAAAGTCCATTTAACCAAATCATTATAATTCGGAGCGGAATTATTAACAACCTTTTTCATTTCCAAATCAGCAGCATTATGAACAACAATAGACTTGGAAGCCCTGTTATTGGCAGGATTATGGTCATGCTCATTACCGGAAACATCGGCAACATTAACAATAGTGCCAGTCTTTCCAACTTTAGTTACAATAGATATTGTCTCAGAAGCACCATTAGCCAAACGGCCAACAGACCAGACACCATCAGCAAAACTGCCAACAGAAGCAACATAAGACTGGTAAAGCAAACCAGCAGGCAAAACATCACTAACCCTAACACCACTAGCAGCATCAGGACCATCGTTTCTAACAGTAATTGTCCATTTAACCAGATCACCATAATTCGGGCTAGAATTATTAACAGACTTTAAAACAATCAAATCAGCAGCATTAGCTACACCAATAACTTCTGAATCATTGTTATTGGATAAGTCATAATCATACTGATCACCAACTACAGAAACATTATTGACAAATGAACCGGTCTTATTTACTAGAGTTACTATTTCGAAAGTTTTTGAATGGCCAACATTCAATGATTCGATTATCCATTTTCCATTAATCAAATTACCTGTGTAACTTTTTATAATTAAACCAGAAGGCAACATATCTGTTAAAATTACATTATATACTACATCAGGACCATTGTTTTTAACGGTAACTGTCCATTTAACCAAATCACCATAATTCGGGCTAGAATTATTAACAACCTTATTAACCACCAAATCAGCAGCTTTAGGAACGCTAATAGATTTGGATGCTCTGTTATTATCCGGATTATAATCATGCTCATTACCGGAAACATCAGCAACATTAACAATAGTACCAGTTTTGGAAACTTTAGTAACAAAAGTTAAAACACAGGAATCCCCACTAGCCAAACTGCCAATATTCCAA
>NZ_JAZUMY010000048.1:0-16282 GCF_045603845.1 Methanobrevibacter sp. | reverse complement strand
TGTTAACTTATAATTTATCTCATTTAAGTTACGGGGTTTATCTTTTATGTTAAACCCTTTAACTTAGAAATTAAATCTTATTCATGTTAACTTATAATTTATCTCATTTAAGTTAAAGGGTCTAATTTATTTGTTAGACCTATAACTTAAATTGTATTAGGAGAATAATTCAATGAGTGAAGTAATTGCTGTAATGAATCAAAAAGGAGGTTGTGGTAAGACTACTACTGTTGTAAACACTGCAACTTCACTGGCTGTAATGGGAAAATCCGTTTTAGTTGTGGATATGGACCCTCAGGCAAATGCAACTACAAGTTTTGGAATAGACAAAAATGAATTGGAAAATACTATTTATGATGCAATCATTGGGGATATAAATGTAAAAAAGGCAACTATTCCTACTTTTATAAAGAATTTATTCATTATACCTAGCAATATTTCATTAAGTGGTGCTGGCGTTGAATTAAGCCAGAAAGAGAATTATCATATTATCTTAAAAGAGACACTAAAGGATGTTGTTCCATTATTCGATTATATATTCATTGATTTACCTCCTTCCTTAGGTGTTATAACTGTAAATGCATTAGTTGCATCTGATAGTGTACTGATACCAATTCAGGCTGAATATTATGCACTTGAAGGTGTTGCAGATTTAATTAATACCATTAAACTTGTAGAACAAAGACTCAGGAGTCCTACTCCAATCAAAGGAATTCTATTAACGTTATATGATAAAAGAACCAGATTAAGCAGAGATGTTCACAAAGAGTTGAAGAGTTACTTTGGCGGCACCAACCTGCTTTTGAAGACTATTATTCCTAGAAATATCAGATTGGCTGAAGCTCCAAGTTTTGGTAAACCATGTTTAATTTATGATCCGGATAGTACTGGAACTAAATCTTATTTAAAATTAGCTAAAGAAATATTAGAAAGAGACGGAAGTGATTAGATGGCTCGTGGACTTGGTAAAGGTTTAAATTCTTTAATACCAGAGTTTTATGATGAAGATTTTGACAGTAATGGTGCTAAATCTTTAGAAGACATGCTAAAAGAAAAGGAAAATAAGGATTCTACTGAAGAATCTATTACCAATGATGAATCTAGTGTAAATGATATTGAAGAATCTACTGTAGATGATGTTGATAATGATGATGGACAAGAAAACCAAGAGGAAGATAAACCGGAAGAAACGTCAGTTGAGCAAATCCAAGAGGAAAACAACGAGAATATTGACTCATCCGAAGTCCTATCTGGCAATGAAGACTCTCAAAACGATATATCAAATCCACAAGATGTCAAAAGACAAGAAAATGTAGCCGAAGTTTTAGATATTGTAGATAAAAATCCAAGGATTACATTATGGTCATCAAGATCTGCTGCAGTATTCAGATATTTAAGAAAAACAGAACCCGAATTCAGTATCAGTAGGGAAGCTTCAATTTTAATCGATGAAGCCGTTTCCAAGAAATATCCTGATATTTGGGAATTGTTTGATGATTTAAAATAGTTATTGGAAATTCTCTAATAGACTTTGATATGCTCCGTCTATTTTTATATATTTCTCAGCCCTGTCTACAACCACACCTAATTTCTTTAAGTCATTCTTATTTTTGAAAGGCATTTTTTTTCTGATTGAAATTATTTTTCTGGCTGATTTCACACCGATGCCTGGAACCCGAATCAACTCAACAAATGGTGCGGTGTTGATTTCTACAGGAAATATATCCATATTCTCTGCTGCTAAAATTTTAGGATCCTGGGTTAATGACAGCTGATTGTTCTCATCAAAGACAAGTTCCTTAAGCTTGAAATGGTAATCATTTAACAAACTGTCTGCATTATACAGTTTTGCAGTTCTGTCTGTACTGCATGCGTCTTTATTTTCAAATTCAGTTTCCGCAATAGGTGAAAATGCTGAGAAGTATGTACGTTTAAGTTTTGTTTTATTATAGATTTTTTCCATTCTATGTAGAATTTCCCTGTCACTTTCATCATTCGCACCGACAATGAGCTGTGTGGTGTGGGTAGAATTTGGATAAGTCGTGCTCTTTCCATGTAGACTGTCAATCCAGTGAAGGCGCTTCAGTATATCCTTATTATAATCCTTCGTTGATGACAGTTCTGCGAGTCCTGAAGGCGTAGCAGCTTCTATATTAATGCTGACCCTATTGGCCAGAGCCATTGCCCTTTTGATTGAATCCTTTGATGCTCCTGGAACAATTTTCAAATGGATATAGTCATCGTATCCATAATCCTTTCTTAAAATCCTAATGGTTTCTATTGTTTTTTCCATTGTGAGATCTTCATCCTTGTCAATCCCTGAACTTAAGAACAGACCGTTCACCAGACCTCTGTTGTAATAGTTAAGGAATGTATGTGCAAGTTCCTGAGGTGCAAGTTCAAGCCTTGTGAAATTTCTTTTTGACTGGTTAATACAGTATTTACAGTCATTTTTGCACTTGTTTGTCAGAAGAGTTTTAAACAGCGGAATTTGACAGCCGTTATGTCCGGTTGCATGATAAATTCCCGGAAGATTAACTTGAGAGCTCTTGTTATGATTAACGTAATCGCATAAATCATACTGTGCTGAATCAGTTAATATTTTTATCTTCTCTAATGTGCTCATAGTAATAATTATTATCTTTGATGTATATTAATTTTGAGTTACAATAGAATAGGATTTTTCTATTATTTCTGGATATTTTCCATATAACTGGCGTTATTTTGGATAGGTGTCAGTATAACTATGTTATAAATAGAAATTGTCAATTTTTTTAAAAATTTCTATACAGTCCTATAAGAAAATATCAAATAGATATACATTGATTAATATTTTTAAAAATCATGCTTAAACTGTATAAGTATATATATGATGAATGTTAATATGAGTTTAGCTATTGAAAATAAGATGGCTATTTTTAGGAAAAAATTATTGTACTAATATATTGACTTTGGTGATTTAATTGATTAAAAAATTCATGATGATTATTATATTGACTTTATTAATGATCTCTGCAGCTCATGCCAGCGACGTTGATGATTCAGTTAATATTGATAATGATGAAATTTCAATCATTGATTTCATTGAAGTTGATAATCATGATTTTGAGGAGTTAAAAGAAGATGATGTTGTTGAAAATAACATTATCAGTGAGGATGAAAACGCTCCTGTTAAGTCTAATCAAGAGTATAATGATTCTTATATAATTAACAACCCTAAAAATTATCATAAAATAGAAAATTACCAATATAATTGTTCTTTTATAAATGAAACTTTGGACAATGATACAGATTTGGAGTTTAATAATATTTCAATAACTATTTCTGTTCATATTTTTAATAATTTCTTTAACAATCATGAAGTTTTTATCTGTATGAATCTTGATTCAAGTTTTAAAACAATGGATTTTTGTCATAATTTATCCAAATTTAAACAAATCGATAAATTTCAAGTGTTAACACATGATGATTTAATATTTTATAATGATTATTGTAATTCTTTGACTCATGATGTTGATATAAACATGTTGATATCCAGCGATAAATTACACACTGGCTATGCATTTTCAATCAATCACTCAATTATATGCAGTCATAGCAATTCCATTTATAATATTTTAAGTTCTAATTTTTCATCTTTTCAGATATTTTCTAATTTTGATCAAATTTTTATAATTAATTATAATGAAGCTTTTTTTTCGAGTAAAACAATCGAATGAGATATACATTTAAATATTTTATTAATTAAGTAACTAAAACGTATAAATTATCAATTTGACATATCAGGTGATACTAAGTTTAACAATTTTATATTGACAGGGAGTGTAACTATGAACAAGAAGATTTTATATGGATTAATTTTATTATTAACTTTATCATTAACTTTTGGGGCAGTTTCTGCAAGCGATAATTTTGCAAATGAAACTTACCAAGTTAATTTAGATACTACTAATTTAGAAGTCAATACACAAGATTCAGTATATGAATCCGGCTTTATATTGGACGATTCAGCTATTTCACAAAATTCTGATGAAATAGTTAACGATTCAACAGATATTTCACAAATAACTAATAATGTTTATTTAATTGATGCTCCAAGCATTTCATCTAATGAAATTAATTTTGCTAATATTCCTGATGAAAATTTATTGGGATTAAGCATTGAAGAGAATGTAATCCTTAAGGAAGGTAATGTAATAACTTTTGATGGCAATTACTTCAGTGATGTACGAAACGCAATAAGTCAGGCTGGGGATGGCGACATAATAGATTTGGAAGGAAAAGAAATTATAGCACTTCCTGGAGGCACACCAGTAATTCAGACAAGCAAACGTTTAACTTTTAGAAATGGTGTTTTCAATGCTGGAAATGTATCAGCAATTACCATTAATAATCGTAATTTTATAGAAAATTGCAATTTTGAAGACATAACTTTCAAAAATTATAATGACGTATGTATGTATCCGAATTTTTTCATAAATTGTAATTTAAATCATGTTAGCTTTGAAAATTTTTCACTTGCAGTTGCAGGTTTTGTATTTAGAAATAGTAACTTATATGACGTGAACTTTACTAATTGTCATTCTCACGAACCTGAGGATGAAAATGATTATGAATATGCTGCAATGGCTGTTACTTATAATTCAGTACTCGACCATTGTAATTTTGTTAATTGTACAACCAACAGACACTCTGGAGCAATCTGTGTTGCCGGACAATATGGAAATAGAGTGGATATTCTCAATTCAAATTTTATTAATTGTAGCGCAGGTATCGGTGGTGCGATTTATGTTCATGGTAATGGGGCAATCAATGAGAATTACCACAGTAACATCATAAACTGTACTTTCATAGGCAATACTGCAACTGAAAGAGGCGGAGCTATAGGTTCCAGTCAAAATTATCTTGTTGTTGAAAATTGTATATTTGAAAATAATACAGCTAAACAAGGAGCGGCTTATATGCTTGCAGGTATTGATCATGGTTTGGATGGAATTACTGAGGGACATTACAATACTATGATTAACTGTACTTTCAGAAACAATACAGGTACCGAAGAAGGTGGAGCGGTCCACATAACAGGAAATAATAATAGAGCAATTAATTGTACTTTTTGGGATAATTACGCAACTGACGGAAATGGTTCAGCCATTTATGTTCACGGTCAAAATTCATCAATTATCAATTCCGAATTTTATGAACACGAATGTTCAAGAGGTACTGTTTATATTATTGGTGATAATACTGTAATTGAAAATTCTACCTTTGAAAATAACACTGCTTTAAAAGGAGGTGCAGCAATTTATGTGGTTGGAGATAATACCTTTGTTGATAATTCATTATTCAACAACAACAGTGCTGTCATCCATGGAGGAGCAATACATTCACACGGTGATAACCTTACTATAACCAATTCAAACTTCACTTCAAATCATGCTATCGCATCCAGTGATGATCTTAATCAGGGTTTAGGTGGAGCTATTTATATTGAAGGAAATAATTCAAACATCTCTTATTCATATTTTGAAAATAATGTAGCACGTAACGGTTCAGCGATATATAATAGGGGACAAAACTTGACTATTGAAGATGATACTTTCATTGAAAATCAGGCATGGAGTTATCTGATTACCGGAGTAACTAATGATAAGCGTTTCTATTATAATCCTGAAGGCGTCATAATCATCAATGTTACCCACAGAGGTGGAGATAATATTATTAATGCTATTTATAACGACGGCAGCCCTAATTATATTTTCTTCCAAAATGTTACCTATGAATCTTCTGTAAATGATAAACATAATACAGGTAGTAATATTATTAATCCTGTAGATGGAGTCGATAAAAGTGAAAACGGAACTCTTATTTATCAGGATCCACGTGAAGACTTACAAAATATTACCATAGTTGTTACTCATCTTGAAACAGGTCAAGTCGTGATTAATTTCACTTCCAAAACCGGTATTTATGGTAATGCCAGCGTATCTGAAAAAGGTCTTCTTCCTGGAAATTATTCAGTTAATGTAACTCACTTTGAAGATGGTTTATATAAATTCATTACAAACATGACTTACTTTGAGATTCTGCCTGTTGCAGACTTGGCTATTGAAAAAACTGTTTCAAATAAAACCCCTAATTTCGCGGATGAAATTACATGGACTATTAAAGTCACTAATAAGGGTCCAAATAATGTAAGTGATGCTTATGTAATTGATAAATTGCCTGCAGGTTTAATTTTCAATGGTGCTGATGGAAATTACAATGAAACTACCGGCAGATGGGAAATTGGCACTTTAAATGTTAATGATACTAAAATTTTAAACATTAAAACTATTGTAAACATTACAAATACCACTATTCTTAATGTAGCTAGCGTGAATAGTAGTACTTATGATCCAAATGAAACCAACAATATTGCAAATAACACTACCAAATCAAATACTCTCACGGATTTAAGTGTTGTTAAGTTAGTTTCCCAAAAAACATCTGTAATTGGTGATACAATTGTCTGGACTATTAAAGTCACTAATAACGGTCCTGATATAGCTGTAAATGCCTATGCAATAGATGTTCTTCCTTCCGGAATTTCATATGTAAGCGATGATTCCAACGGAAAATATAATTCCACCACTGGAAGATGGGAAATTGGTGATTTGAATAAGGGCTCATCAGCTGTTTTAAACATTAAAACAAAAATTAATGTGGATAATACTACAATCATCAACAATGTTTTTGTCAATTCAAGCACCCCTGATTCTAACATGAGCAATAATAATGCTTCAAATGATACAGTCATCTTAGAATCTAATTTTATCGTGGAAAAAAATACTATTACTCCTATTGTTTCTATTGGAGAGCAAGTTAAATTCCAAATTGTAGTTAAAAACACAGGTTTAACTAACTTGACCAATGTGTTTGTTGAGGAATTTTCTTATGATGGTCTGATATTTGACCACGCTTTAAACCAATCCCACTGGATTCATTCAATAGTCAACGGTAAAAACAGATGGACTTTAAAAGATAAATTGTCTATTGGCCAGGTCACAATATTAACCGTATTGTTCAATACCACTAGAGCAGGCAATTTCACTAATGTGGTTGTTGCAGGCAGTGATGAAACGGATAACAAAACAGCTAGCAATGATACAACAGTTGTTAAACCGGAATTAGAAGTAGAAAAAATCACTATTACTCCTATGGTTATTTTAGGTGAACAGGTAATCTTTGAAATTATCGTTAAAAATACCTGTTTAGTCAATTTGACCAATGTGTTTGTTGAGGAATTTTCTTATGAAGGTTTGGTATTTGACCATGCCAACACCGAAGGTTTCTGGGTAGAATCTGTTGTTGATGGAAAAACAAGATGGACTTATGAATTTGAAATTGCTCCGGGAGTAACTCACGGATTCACTGTAGTGTTTAATACTACAGTGGTTGGTAATTTTACTAATGTGGTTGTTGCAGGCAGTGAAAATGCAGAAAATAAAACAACCAACAACACCACTGTTGTTGTAAAACCGGAATTCACTGTTGAGAAAATTTCTTTAAATCCTCTTGTCAGTGTTGGTGAACAGGTTACTTTCGAGATTATTGTAAGAAATACTGGAATCACTGATTTGACTAATGTAATTGTCAATGAACTTAAATATGACGGCTTGATTTTCGATCATGCTTACGGTTTAGGTCATTGGAAGGAAATAGATAATAATTCCTGGATGTTTAATAATAAGTTTTCTGCTGGCGAGTCTCATGGTTTCTTTGTAGTGTTTAATACTACTGTGGCAGGTAATTTCACTAATGTGGTTGTTGTAAAATCAGATTACACTGAAAATAAAACCGCTGAAAACAATACAACTGCCGTCAATCCTGAATTTAGTGTTGAAAAGATTTGTTTGAATCCTCTTGTCAGTGTCGGCGAACAGGTTACTTTTGAAATCATTGTTAGAAATACTGGAGTTGTCGATTTAACTAATGTTGTTGTCAGTGAAAATGTTCCTGATGGTTTGATTTTTGATCATGCTTACGGTTTAGGTCATTGGAAAGCTATTGGAAACTATTCCTGGACTTTTGAAAATAAGTTTTCTGCTGGCGAGTCTCATGGTTTCTTTGTAGTGTTTAATACTACTGGTGAAGGCAATTTCACTAATGTGGTTGTTGTTAAAGCTAATTACACTGAAAATAAAACCGCTGAAAACAATACAACTGTTGTAAAACCGATGTTTACAGTTGAAAAGATTTCATTAGATCCTATTGTTCCTTTAAACAACTTAACAAGATTCCAGATAGTCGTTAGAAATGTTGGTCAAACAGAATTAACAGGAGTATTCATTGAAGAAACAGATTATGAGGAATTAACCTATGTGACATTCATTGACACTGAAGAATGGTATTATGATTTCAATACTGTAACTCCTGGATGGAAACTTATTAAATCTTTAAATCCTAATCAGGTTGCTACATTAACTGTTATATTCAATGCTACTAAACTTGGAAATTGGACTAATACCGTAACTGTAGGTGCAGATAAAGCTGATAATAAAACAGCAAACAATACCACTGAAGTTTACGAAGAACCTCCGATAGACCCTGAACAAAATGCAACAAATCCAAATTTAACTGTTGAAAAAATTGCATTAGAAAAAATTGTTTTATCAGGCAATCAGGTTACTTTTGAGATTGTTGTTAGAAACACTGGAGATAAAAGGTTACACGATGTAACAGTTTATGAGAAATTTGATGATGCTTTAGAGTTTGACCATATTATTGATAATACAGAATTATGGATTAAAAATAATGATTTGAGCTTCAAATACAATGCAACTCTCTATAAGGGAGAAACAACTAAATTTTATGTTGTATTCAATACTAATAAAACTGGAGAATTCACCAATGTTGTTATCGTAACATCCAATGAAACAGAAAATAAAACAGCTAATGACAGTGTTGAAGTTGTTGAGCCTGTTTTGGTTGTTGATAAGGTTGCTATTAATAAGACTGTAGTTGTTGGCAATCAGGTTATTTTTGAGATTGTTGTTGGTAATTCTGGTAGGGTTGCTTTGAATGGTGTTGTTGTTGATGAGTTGTCTTTTGATGGTTTGGATTATGCTGGATGGTTCGATGACACTGGTTTATGGTCTAAGAATGGTGATTTGACTTGGTCTTTAGGTTCTAGTTTGGCTCCTGGTGAATTTGTTGGTTTCTTTGTAGTGTTTAATACTACTGATGTTGGTAATTTCACTAATGTGGTTGTTGTAAGTTCTGATGAAGTTCCAAATAAAACAGCTAATGATTCCGTTAAAGTTTTAAAACCTGATTTCTCTGTAGAAAAACTAACAGTCAATAAGATTATTCATTTGGGAGAAATAGCTTATTTCGAAATAATCATTAGAAATACAGGTGAAGTAACCTTAACCAACTTAACGGTTTATGAAACAGACTTTGAAGGTCTCATATATGCAGGCTGGTTTGATGATACCGGTTTATGGAGTAAAAATGATGATTTAAGCTGGACATTTAATTCATATTTAAGCCCGGGAGTATATACAGGATTTTTCGTATCTTTCAATACAACTAAAACAGGACATTTCATTAATGTAGTCAATGTAACTAATGACCTGGTTCCAAATAAAACAGCTAATGATACTGTTGATGTCGTAAAACCTGAGTTCAGTGTTGAAAAGATTACTCTCAATCACACAGTCGTTGCAGGAGAACAGGTAATCTTTGAAATAATCATAGACAATTATGGAAATGTTGATTTAACAAATATTACAGTTTATGAAAAAGAATTTGAGGGTTTAATCTATGATTCATGGTTTGACTATACTGGTAAATGGATTAAGAACAATGACTTAAGTTGGACTTATAATTCAACTTTGGAGTCTAAAAAATATGCAGATTTCTTTGTTGTATTCAATACAACTGAAATAGGTAATTTCACAAATGTTGTAGTAGTTAACAGTGATCATTGTGAAAATAAATCAGCAAATAATACTACATATGTTGTTGGCGCTGATTTATCCGCAGTTAAATTAGTTTCAAATAAAACTCCTATCTATGGAGATGAAATTATATGGACTGTAATCGTGACAAATAACGGTCCTGGAAAAGCTAAAGATGCATATGTCACAGACAAATTACCTAACGGTCTTGTTTACATTTCAGATGACTCTAACGGCAAATATAATGCAACTTCTGGTATCTGGACTATAGGAGACTTAGCTTATAATGAAACTGCCGTTTTAAAAATTAAAACTTTGGTTAATATAAGCAATGTCACAGTTTTAAACGTGGCTGTTGTTAACAGCAGCACTAAAGATCCAAATGAAGAAAATAATATTGCTAATAACACAACGAATCCTCGCACTCCTGGTTTGAATGTAACAAAAACTACTTTGACTCCTGTTGTTCATGCGGGTGATCAGGCGGTCTTTGAGATTGTCGTGACTAATGTTGGTGACTGTGATTTAGATGGTGTGTTTGTTGAGGAAAAATCCTTTGATGAGCTGATTTATGATAGTTTTAATGGTGTTAATTGGATTAAAAATAATAATAAATTCATTTATAATGGTATTTTAGCTTCCGGAGAATCTGTAAATTTCACTGTTACTTTCAACACTACTAAATCAGGTAACTTTACTAATGTAGTAGTTGCAGGCTCTGATGATTGTGAAAATAAGACCTCAAATGACACTGTTGAAGTTCTTAAACCGGAGTTAAGCGTTGAAAAACTCGCTTTAACTAAAATAATTACTTTAAATGGAATCATTACATTTGAAATTACAGTTCACAATACTGGGGAGACTGATTTGACTGATGTTAAAGTTAGTGAAATTGTTCCTGAAGGCTTGACATATGTTGGTTATCACAATACTTCTCATTGGACTTATTTGGATGATTATTCCTGGAGTTATAATGGTGTTTTAACTAAAGGCAGTTATGCTACTTTATTCATTGAGTTTAATGCTACCAGTTTAGGTAATTGGACTAATGTTGTAGTGGTATCATCTGATAAAACTGAAAATAAAACCTCAAATGACACTGTAGAAGTCCTAAATCCTGGTTTGGATGTTGTAAAAATTGCGCTTAATCCGATTGTTGTTGCAGGAGATGAAATTACATTTGAAATTATTGTTCACAACACTGGAAAAGTTGATTTGACAAATGTTGTTGTTGAGGATATTGCGCCAGCTGAATTAATCTATAAAGATTATAAGGGCAATGGATTGTGGATTTATGAAAAGGGCCTTTGGACATTAAACGGTGTTTTAACACCAAATGAATATGCAGCATTCTATGTTACATTTACGACAACTTCTGAAGGAAACTTCACAAATACTGTTGTTGCAAGTTCCAACGAAACTGGAAAAATTGAAAACAACACAACCGTTTCAGTAATCAAAGGACAATTGGAAGTTGAAAAAATAACTTTAACACCTTATCGCGTTGTTGGTGAACAGGTAATCTTTGAAATCATTGTTCACAATGTTGGCAGCATTGATTTGAATGATGTCTATGTTGTTGAAGATTCATATGAAGGATTAGTTTATGATCATTTCATTAACAATGGAGATTGGACATATTCAAACAATAAATGGGTTTTAAATCATGCTTTGAAAGTTGGCGAATATTCTGCTTTATTAGTCTATTTCAATACTACAAAAGTAGGTAACTTTACTAATTATGTATTCGCAGGTTCAAACGAAAGTGATGTAGTATATTCAAATAATACAACACAAGTGTTCAATAAAAGCGAGGACGAACCGGTTTACAATGATACTGAGGTAAGATCATTTGATTTGATTAAGACCACTATCAATCCAGTAATCATTTTAGGCGAACAGGCGATATTCCAAATTGTAATTCACAATACCGGAAATGTTGCCCTGAATGTTACAATTAGTGAAATCTTTGATGAAGGATTAATTTATGATAGTTTTGTTGACTATACTGGCTTATTCACTAAAAATGCTGATTTGTCATGGAATGTAACTGGATTATATCCTGGCGAATATGCAGGATTCACAGTTTACTTCAACACTACCCGAACAGGTAATTTCACAAACATGGTATCTGCAGAAGAAAAAACCTCAAATGACACAGTTTTAGTTTTAAAACCAAGCTATGTCATTGAAAAAATTGCATTAAATAAAAACTTGCGCATCGGCGACAATGCAGTATTTGAAATTGTTGTGCACAATGACGGTGAAGTTGCATTAGATAATATTGTCATAAAAGAATTGTCATTCGACGGATTAATCTATGATTACTTTACTGATTATATTGGCGCATGGGATTATGATAATTTAACATGGACTTATACCACTGCATTATCCCCTGGTGAATATGCAGGATTCTTTGTTGTTTTCAACACAACCTGCGCCGGCGAATTTACCAATGTGATTGTCTCCGGCAACAAAACCTCAAATGATACTGTGAAAGTCTTTGAGCCATTAAGTGAAATTGAAAAAATCGCTTTAAACAAAACAGTTTACGTCGGCCAACAGGTAATATTTGAAATTATAGTACATAATACAGGATTAATCGATATCAACGATTTGACAGTGGAAGAAACATCTTATGATGGACTAATTTATGATCATTTCATTGATGAAGATGGAATGTGGATAAATGAAGCTTTAACATGGAAATTGAATGCTACCCTAATGCCTGGAGAGTATTCAACATTCTATGTAGTATTCAATACTACTGCTGCCGGAAACTTTACTAATGTAATAATGTCTGCTAATAACTCTGCTAACGATAGCGTTGAAGTCAATTCAATTGCAGATTTAAGCATCATTAAAAAAGTTTCAAATTCAAATCCTAATTTCGGTGATGTGATTACCTGGACTATTGTTGTAACAAATAACGGACCGGGAACTGCTGAAGACGTTTATGTATTTGATAATTTAGAAAAAGGTTTAGTTTATCAGTCATCCAAAGCTACTAAAGGCAGATTTAATTCAACAGAAGGTATCTGGTATATCGGTGATTTGAAAAATGGTGAAAGCGTACAGTTAGAATTATCTACTTTAGTGGCAATTTCTAACTCAAGCATTCTTAATGTTGCTAATGTAAACAGCAGTACTTATGATCCTAATCCTGATAACAACAATGCCAACAATACAACTCATGTAAATCCTGTAGCTGATTTGTCTGTTGAAAAAGTTGTTGTTGCTATTGAAGGAGAATATGTAACCTGGGCAATTAATGTTACTAATTTAGGTCAGGATTCAGCAATTAACACAAGAGCTGTTGATGTTTTACCTAACACATTAATATTGGTTTCATATGCTATGACAAAAGGTTCATTTGACTTCAATACTGGTGTATGGACTATCGGAGATTTGGCTAATGGCGAAAGTGCGGTTTTAATTATTAAAACAATAGCAAATGCTACCGGTACACTCATCAATGAGGTTAATGTTGTCAGCGATACATATGACCCTAACATGACTAATAACTATGACTTTGACAGCGTAATTGTTGAAGAAGTAGTTCCTGATGTTGAACCTCCTGTTTCAACTCCAAAATCAGTTGATGTAACTCCTGCAACAGGTAATCCATTAATCATGGTTTTACTTGCATTAATTGCTTTAGCTGCCGGAACATTAAGAAGAAAAAATTAACATTAAAATGGGAAATTTGATTTTCCCTTACTTTTTATTTTTTCATATAGATAACATATTTTATAAGTTCTAATTTTAAATACTGGTTTTATTAAATTAACTATATCATTTAAAATTTTAATAGTTAATAATTAAAACTATAAAATAATTAATCATTAATTCAATTAAAGTGACAGTTATTTCTTCGGTGATTTTCAATAAAAAAATAAGGTAAAAGAAATTTAGTTTAAAATTTCTTTCATGTGTGCAACACGTTTTTCAACAAGCTCTTCGGTACCGACATCGCGTCTGTGGTATACATTTCCTTTTACATAGTCACATGCCTTTTCAGCTATTTTTTCTGCTTCGGAAATGCTTTCGCCGCTTGCAACGATACCTAAAGCTCTGGAACCTGACAGGTGAATTCCGTCATCTTCAAGTCCAACTGCTGCGTAGAATACTTTTGCACCCATATCTTCAATGGATTTCTCATCCACTTCAATCAGTTCTCCTGCATATTCTGTTTCAGGATATCCGTCAGGTACAATGTATTTGCATACACTTGCTTTCGGTTCAAATTCAACTTCTCCTAAAGTTCCGTCAACGATTGCCTTACAAACATCAATTAATGGAGTTTTAAGTAATGGCAACACATTCATTGCTTCAGGATCACCAAATCTTGCATTATACTCAATTAAGCGAGGTCCGTCTGCAGTCAGCATGAACTGGCCGTAAAGAATGCCTTTGTACGGTTTTGCTTCTTCAGCTATTGCTTTGATGGTATCTTCCATGATTTTAACGGCTTTGTCATAGTCTTCCTGTGTTAAGAATGGTAAAAGTCCATCAGCATCGGAGTATGAACCCATTCCTCCGGTTATTGCGCCCTGATCTCCTTCAAATGCATGAGGATGGTCTTGAGCTGCCGGCATTGGAGCCAGGTGTTCTCCGTCACAGAATGCCTGGATGGTAAACTCTTCACCGATTACTCTTTCTTCGATAATTACCTGTGCAAATCCTCCCATTGCATTGTCAATTACTTCTTTTGAGTATTCTTTTGCTTCATTGTTGTCTTTTAGATGGTCTCCAACAATTTTAACTCCTTTTCCACCGGTCAATCCCACAGGCTTGACAACAACGTCACGGTCAAAGTCATCTAAAAATTTGCTTAGGTCTTCGTAATTGTCGAAAACTCTGTAAATCAATGATCCGTCAATTTCATAATCTTCAAACAGTTTTCTCATGAATGATTTATCGGTTTCTATTCTTGCAGCGCTTTGGCATGGTCCTACACATTTGATTCCGTTCTTTTCAAGTTCATCCACGATTCCCTTTTCAAGGGGAGCTTCAGGACCGATAAATGCGATTTCAATGTCATTTTCTTTTGCGAATTCGGCTACTTTTTCAACTTCCCCTTCATCGCCCTGTTTAAACTCTGCAATTTTGCTCATTCCAGGGTTTACTTTACTCATATAACAGTATAACTCAACATCATCCTTTAAAGCATCAGCAATGGCATGTTCACGAGCACCTGTTCCAACAACTAAGACTTTCATAATACGATTCTCCTTATATAAAATGTATATTTTTAAAAATATTTAAATAGTTAGTTCAAATTTGTGAAATCTTTTATCTTAAATGTGCAAGAATACCTCGCCTTCTTAAGGTGAGGATGAATTGCACATAAAATGGGGGGCGCCATTACTGTTCAAATGCTCTCGGACTTATTTTAAATATTAATTTTAATAATATTATTTAGTATAAAAACACTTTTAAAATATAAATAATATTTTTTTTAACTATCATCATAATGGGATTTTTTTCATGAATATGGTTAATAAGAGTTTGAAAATTCGTATTTATCCTTCAAAAGTTGATTTTAATGATAATGAAGAAAAGATTGTTAGTATTGGTAAAATTGAGCAAAATTTAGGAAATGCAAGATTTGTTTGGAATGAAACATTAGCTTTCATCAACAATTTTAAAACGTTATCAATACAAAATGACTATTCCTCTTATGTTAAAGTCAATAATAATTCATGTAATATCATTTTAAATATGTTGAAAAAAGAATACTCTTTTCTGGGTTTATCTGAGTCCTCCTGTTTACAGCAAACTGAAAGAGACCTCAACCAGGCATTTAAACGATATTTTAATCCTAATTTAAAATCAAATTATCCTAGGTTTAAAAGTAAAAAGAATAAAAAAGACAGCGTCAGAATACAAAACAACAAAAACAATGTAAGAATAAACCTGGACAAAAATGGATATCCTAAATTAAAATTAACAAAATTAGGATTAGTAAAATTTAAAACAAGCAAAGAATACAAAGATTTACTAAAAAAAGGAAGTGATCCACATGACAATACCGTGAAAATACAGAATGCAACCATTAAAAAAGAAAACATGAAATACTACGCAATAATTAACATAAAATGTATTCACACGCCTGTTGAAAAAAAGGACAATCAACAAATAGGCATTGACATCGGATGCAAAAAACTAGCAGTTCTTTCCAACAAAAACGAGATAGCCAATCTAGATTTAACGAAAGAAACAGACAGAATCATCCACTACCAAAAAATAATGAGCACACATAAAAAAAACTCAAACCGATACCGCAAAGCAAAAAGACTACTCAACAAATGGTGGGAAAAACTAAAAAACAAACAAAA
>NZ_JAZUMY010000047.1:0-17736 GCF_045603845.1 Methanobrevibacter sp. | reverse complement strand
TCTGCTTCAATTGCTATTACTTTGATTGCTGGTAACTACACAATTACTTTAACCAACCCTGCTACCGGTGAGGTTAAAACCAATAACATTACTGTGTTATCCAGATTTGTTGAAGATTATGATCTTGTAAAATACTTCCGTAACGACACTCAATACGTATTGAAAGTATTGGATGATGAAGGTAACCCTGCCAAAGCCGGTGAAATAATTACCTACAACATCAACGGTGTATTCTACAACCGTACAACCAATGAAACAGGACACGTTAAATTAAACATCAACTTGCAGCCTGGCGATTACATAATCACCGCTGAATACAAAGGATGTAAAGTTGCACACAACGTTACCGTACTTCCTGTTTTAACTGCAAGTAATTTCACCAAAAAATTCGGTGAAGCTGGCGCATTTGAAGCAAAATTAGTTGACGGTCAAGGAAACCCTTACAAAGGTCAATCAATCGGATTCAACATCAACGGTGTATTCTACAACAGAACAACCGACGATAACGGTATTGCTAGATTAAACATTAATTTACTGCCTGGCGAATACATAATTACCTCAAGTTACGGCTATGCATTAGCTGCTAACAAGGTAACTGTAACTGCTTAGGCTAAGAGAAGTTTTAATTAACTTCTCCATTTTTTCTTTTTTTACATGTAGATAACATAGTTTAAGTTAACATCTTTTTAATCAAGAATTAATTATCTTTAATGGATGATTGATTATTCAGGTTAATCACCCTGTGTCTTATTGTTTTATTGTTCATTTATTCATTTTAATGGTGGTTGATTTTTCCTGTGAAAAAACTTTTTTTACAAGCTGAAACAATTTTACTCGCTAAAAGCAATATTATAATCAGAAAGTAATTTTAAAGGCTTTAAATCGTTAAAAAAATTTAAATATCTTGAAATAGAATATATTAATTGAAAATATGCCTCATAACCAATTTCTGGAAATAATATGAGATTAACTATATTCATTTATAATTGTGATTGTAGTATTGATCTATTTTTTCAGTCTATTACCTTGGTTTTAGGAGGTGAAAATTATGGATTTTAAGCTGAATTTCAATTTAGCAGTTAAAGGCCTATCTTTTAGGCTTTTAATGATATTTGTCCTAATTTTAATTAAGATTATGGTATAAGTATCATGATTCATTTTTTTCATCTCCTAAGGGTGTGAATTTTTGATTATATGATATTAATGATGATTGAAATATAATATTTCCCGTATTATATCTGCTTTATTGATAAGAGGTATATTTTCCCTTCTGAAATTGATTATAATCAATTTTTCACACAAATTCAAATAAATATATATAGGAGTAAGTAAAAAATTAATAAATAGAATTATTTTAATAATTCGAAGTGAATTATTATTTCACTAAATAACCAAGGTAATTTGAAATCAATGTCTCGGGGATTTTGTGGGATTTTTTTAATCTCACATTAAGGCATTGATTATAAATAATGCTTTTTTTTTAGTTAATTTAAAAGATAATGATTATTTTTAAATATTAGATATTAAATAGTAGTAATTGTAGTGAATTATTATTTCACTAAATAACCAAGGTAATTTGAAATCAATGTCTCGGGGATTTTGTGGGATTTTTTTTAATCTCACATTAAGGCATTGATTATTGATAATGCTTTTTTTTAAAATGTCCATTCACAACTTTTTTTAGAATAATTTAATATTAAGATTTGACAAATATAGAATTAATTATTCATGGAGATTGAAAATGATATATTCAAATGAAGTAGAAAATATGTGTCCTGTTGCTAAAGGGGCAAATCACGGTCCTGCACCGATACCTGAAGAAGGCAGGTGGGTCAAATCCAAGGAAATCTCTGACATTTCCGGTCTGACTCATGGTATAGGCTGGTGTGCACCTCAGCAGGGATGCTGCAAACTGACATTAAACGTTAAGGAAGGTATTATTGAGGAAGCTCTGGTTGAGACTATCGGATGCTCTGGTATGACTCATTCAGCTGCAATGTCCGGTGAAATTCTGATTGGAAAAACCATTCTTGAGGCATTGAATACTGATCTGGTGTGTGATGCAATCAACACTGCAATGAGGGAGCTTTTCCTGCAGATAGTATACGGCAGAACACAGTCCGCATTTTCTGAAGACGGCCTTCCTATCGGAGCAGGCCTTGAGGATTTGGGTAAAGGCCACAGAAGCCAGGTAGGTACAATCTATTCAACAAACAGGAAAGGTCCAAGATACCTGGAGCTTACCGAAGGATACATTACCGAAATTGCTCTTGATGAAGATGACGAAATTATAGGATATAAATATATCAATCTGGGAATCATGCTTGACGCCATAAAGGACGGCGTTGACCCTGCAGAGGCTATCGAAAAGGCAAGCGGCCAGTACGGCAGATTCGACGATGCGGTCAAAACGATTGATCCTAGAAAGGAATGAATATGGGTGGAATTTATGAGTTTATTTGAAAGTTATGAAAGAAGAATCGATCAGATAATTCCTGTACTTAACAGTTATGGCATCAGTGACCTTGAGGAAGCCAGACAGATTTGTCTTGACAAAGGTTTCGACCCATATGAAATCGTAAAGGGCGTTCAGCCGATTTGCTTTGAAAACGCCTGCTGGGCATATACTGTCGGAGCGGCAATTGCTGTTAAAAAGGACTGCATCAAAGCTGCCGATGCCGCAAAGGCAATAGGTGAAGGGCTTCAGTCATTCTGCATTCCAGGAAGCGTTGCAGACGACAGAAAAGTAGGATTGGGTCACGGTAACCTCGCTTCAATGCTTTTGAGTGAAGATTCAAGCTGCTTTGCATTTCTCGCAGGCCATGAAAGTTTCGCAGCAGCCGAAGGAGCAATTGGAATTGCAAACTCAGCAAACCAGGTTCGCCAAGAGCCTTTAAGAGTTATCCTAAACGGTCTTGGAAAGGACGCCGCATTAATCATTTCAAGAATCAACGGATTTACCTATGTCCAGACCGAATTCGACTATTTCACAGGTGAAGTAAAAGTTGTGCGTGAAAAGGCATACTCCGATGGTGAAAGGGCAAAGGTAAGATGTTACGGTGCCGATGATGTGCGTGAAGGCGTTGCAATCATGCATCTTGAAGGCGTTGATGTGTCAATTACCGGTAACTCAACAAACCCTACCAGATTCCAGCATCCGGTAGCCGCAACCTACAAGAAGGAATGCATCGAACAGGGCAAGAAATACTTCTCAGTTGCATCCGGAGGAGGTACCGGAAGAACCCTGCACCCTGACAACATGGCGGCAGGTCCGGCATCCTATGGTATGACAGACACTATGGGAAGAATGCATTCGGATGCCCAGTTTGCCGGCTCATCTTCAGTTCCCGCTCACGTGGAAATGATGGGACTTATCGGTATGGGTAACAATCCGATGGTCGGTGCAAGCGTAGCTGTGGCAGTGGCCGTTGAAAAGGCAATGAACAAATAAGGGAAATTCAATTTCCCCAAATATTCTTTTTTTGGAGTAATTTTTCATGAAATTGGTTGTTCAGAGAGTCACCAGCGCAAGCGTTGAAGTTGAAAATGACACTGTCGGTGAAATCGGTGAGGGACTTATGGTTCTTGTAGGATTCGGTGAAAACGACACGACCCGCGAAGCCGATTATCTGGCCCGAAAGCTTGTAAAGCTCAGAATATTTGCTGATGAAGACGGGAAAATGAATCGCTCTGTCAAGGATGTGTCCGGAAAGTTATTGCTTGTTCCCCAGTTCACATTATACGGCAAGGTCAAAAAGAACAGGCCATCATTTCACAAAGCCTTAAATCCGTCAGACGCCACAAAGCTCTTTGATTACTTTGTTGAAAAATGCGGTGAGGAGATTGAAGTTGAAACAGGCCAGTTCGGCGCATTCATGAAAGTTTCACTTTTAAACAATGGTCCCGTTACAATATTGCTTGAAAAGGAATTTGGAGATGATTAGATGGATTTTGATGAAGTTTTGCTTAAAAGAAGAAGCGTTCGCAAATTCACCGGCGATGAGGTTACTAAAAATCAATTGAATGAAATATTAAAGGCAGGTCTTCTGGCTCCTACAAGCATGAACAGAAAGCCATGCAGTTTTCTTGTGGTTTCAGATAGAGAAACATTAAAGGAACTGTCTGAGGTAAAACAGCACGGCTCCCAGTTTTTGGCCGGTGCAGATAAGGCAATAGTTGTCATTGCAAACACCCTGAAAGCGGACACCTGGATAGAGGACTCATCAATTGCATTGTCATTCATGCATTTAATGGCTGCAAATGTCGGTGTTGGAAGCTGCTGGATACAGATTCACTTAAGAAAATCCGCTGAAGGCGAAGACGCTGAAAGGTTGGTTCGAGATATTGTAAAGATAGATGACTATTTCCGCATTGTAGGTATTTTAGCCTTAGGTATTCCTGATGGTGAAGTCAAGCCGCATACATTGGATGATATGGACAAAAGCCAGATTCATTTCTTAGTTTGAATTTTTCATTTTTTCAATTGATTCCTGTGGAATTTCTGTTATTTTTGATATTTCCATTGGGGTCATGGTTTTAAGCATTTTTGAAACAATTTCCTTTTCAGCTTTATTTTTTCCTATTTCAATGCCTTGCTCTCGTTTGATGTTTCGGATATAATCTTCAGATTCAGTATATTCACAAAGCATCCTCATTAATATTTTGTCATAGATTCTTGATTTGGTGGTGTAATAGAAAGTTTTAATCTTTTTAAAATTGATGATTTTTTTAATCTTCAACCAGTATCTTTGTTTTCTATTTCCAAAAACTGAAATTAGGATTTCTGTTAGTTTTTCAAGTTCATAAATATTCATGTCTTCAAAGGGTTCTGTATCTATTTCAGTTTCAACTTTCAACCTTCCTAGGAAATATCCTTTTTTTAGCCCCTTTTTTTCTCCAGTTTTTCCGTAAGCTTCTTGCCACATGTAAAATTCTGATAGTGGATGGTTTTTCATGTTCTTGTCTCCCTTAAGGTGTTTTTCTCCAATTAAATGTAAGTTTGTTTTGCTATTTCGTTTATAACTGATAATGGTATTTTGGTTAGTTTTGTTATTTCTTTTGGTGTTAACATTTCCAACATTGCTGTTACTATTTCTATTATTGCTTCTTTTCTTCCTTTGTTTATAGTTTCTTCTTGCCATTCGTAGAATTCTGAATTTAATGATTTTTCCATTCTATTCATCTCCATTAATTCTATTTTTCACATAATATTCTATGTTTAGCCACATTGTTGCCTGCAATATAATTCTGTTTTCGATGATTATTTTCCCGTTTTTGATGATGTAACACAGCTTTTCAACAGTATTATAAGGATTTCGTGAATTTTGCATATCTGGGATGGTTTCAATTATTTCACAGTTATGGCCGGTTAATTCTTTGTTGAATTCAAATTTCTTTTTTATCTTATTTAAATTTTTTTTCATTTCGCATAATTGCGGCTGTTCCAATCTGTTTTTTCATGATTTTTGTTTTTCTCGGATTATGTCGTTGTCATCATCCAGTGCTTGGCTTTTACATAATTCCATGTTTTTAAGTGCGACTTATCGCTTACGTGATTTTTACCTCCTTTATATATTAGTTTCATAATGAACTGTTTCAAAAGAAACATTTATATCATATGTCCAATAGATTAATACACAGGTGAGAAAAATGAGTGAAGAAGTTTTTCAAGCTATCAAAGATGATTCTCCCCTGATTGCTTGGATACATAACATTTCCCTGAATCAGCAGAAATACATGGATTCAAAAATCAAAGATTTGGATTTGGGCCATAATGTCCGCTATATCATGTATATCCATGACAATCCTGGGTGTTCACAGGACGATCTGGTTAGGATGTTTTGCCAAAGCAAGGGAAACGTTGCCAAGGTACTTAAAAAACTTGAGGACGACGGATTCATTAAAAGACAGATCAATCCCACAAACAGACGCAAATACATGCTGATGACAACCGATAAGGGAAATGAGCTCGTTCCGAAATACAGGCAAATATCTATGGAATGGGAAAGGAAAGTCGGCATAGGTGATGAGGACGGGGAGTTCAAAAAAAGACTAATCGAAATTGCTTTTAATACTTATGAAATTAACAATAAAGAGGGTTTATTATGAAAATAGAGTTTGAGACGTATGTTATACTGATATCATTTCTGACTTCATTTTTCGGAGTCTTTCTGTCAAACGGTATCATAATTGGAGTTCCGGCGATTGCAAGCGACTTTGCAATGAACAATGTTATTCAAAACTGGATTCCAACAATATTTTTCCTTGCAATGGCCGTATTCACGGTTCCTGCAGGACAGATTTCAGGAAAATATGGTGTTAAAAAGTCACTGCTTATTGGAGTTGTCGTGTTTTTAATAGGTTCTGTCGGTGCGGCGCTGTCCTTTTCAACAGAATCATTCATGCTTTTCAGAATTATACAGGGAATAAGCGTGGGCGTAGTCAACGTGTCTGCAATGGCAATGGTGGTTTCAGCCGTCAAACCGCAGAACAGAGGAAAGGCCCTGGGCTTTACCGTAACTGGTGTTTATCTTGCAACTTCACTTTCTCCGGTTATAAGCGGATTTCTGGTCTATAACTTCGGATGGAGATCCATATTTTATGTAGTCATTCCATTTTTAGTTTTATGTATCATCGTAATGCTTTTAAAAATACCTCAGGACTGGCAAACATATAAGGATGACAGGATTGATACTCTAGGATCTGTTTTATACTCCATCGGAATTCTGCTTTTCATCTACGGATTTACCAACCTTGTCAATCAGACGGGCATTATATTCACCGTTGCTGGCATAATATTGCTTGTGGTATTTGCCTTCTGGGAGCTTAGGCAGACTTCACCTGTGTTCAACATGAATCTCTTTAAGAACATGAAGTTCACATCATCAAACATTGCCGCCCTGTGCAGTTATCTGGCGATTATGGTTGTTACAACAATCCTGAATTACCATTTCCAGTATGTGAGAGGCTGGAACGCTCAGAGCGCAGGTATGATTTTAATAGTCACTCCAATCATCATGGCGATTCTTGCACCGAATACGGGCAAGCTTTCAGACAGGATTCATCCACAGAAACTTGCAGCTGCAGGTATGGCAATAGCTACGGTGGCTCTTTTGATATTGACATTCCTTACAAAGGACACTCCGCTTTACATGGTGATTCTGGCAATGATTCTTCAGGGTATAGGTATGGGACTGTTCTCAAGTCCGAACATGAACGCGATAATGAGTTCCGTTCCGCCAAAGGATGCTCCGACTGCTTCCGCTTCACAGGCAACCATGAGAACTATAGGCCAGACCATGAGTCTCGGTCTTCTGACTCTGATATTTGCTTGGGTTATGGGCAGCCTGCCGTTGGCTACACAGCATGCTGCTTTAATCGTGCAGTCTTCACATATAATCTGTGCAATTTCAACCGCCGCATGTGTACTGTCCATTTTCGCTTCACTTGTGGGAATCAAATCAAAAGACAAGTTCAATGTTTAAAAAAATAATGGGGATTATTCCCCTCTTTTTCTTATTATTAATATCAGATTTCATCATCCAATAGGAAATCTAAGACATTTTTGTGTTTAATTCCATTTCTGGACTTGTCATATTCATCCATACTTAATACATAAGTATCATATTTGTCTGGAACCATCATTAATGGAGTAAACTCTCTTTTAATTGTGTCTTCATCAGATAACAGATAAGCCACTTGAACATAGACTATTTTATTGTATTTTTCACATACAAAATCAATTTCCCTGTCATATATTTTGCCTATTTTAACTGAATAGTTTCTTCTAACCAATTCATTGAATACAATATTTTCAAGAATTCTTCCCAGCCAATGGTTATTGTCATCAACTAATGCATGATGAAATCCATGGTCAGCCATGTAATATTTTTCATCAGTTGTTAATAGTTTTTTACCCACAATGTCATGACGCCTAACTTTCGTTGAGAATAATGAATCTTCAAGATAGTTTGTAAAATTGGAAATAGTGTTTCTTGATGTTCTTCTATTTTCATTTTTCAAATAGTTCGTAATGCTTGTTTTTGAAAATGTTTGTCCTGTAGAGTTCATCAGATAGTGTGAAAATCTTTTAAACAGATCAATTTCTTTGATTTTATACCTTGAAAGAATATCGTGCACAATAATGGAATCATAAATGTCTTGAAGAGCATTTATTTTTGTATTTGTATCTTTTATCGGCAGTAAACCCGGCATTCCACCAAACATTAAATATTCATCAAAGGTCTTTTTAATGAACTCTTTGGTCAATTCAACGCCGTCAATTTCTTGTCTGTATTGCAAGATTTCTTTAAATGAAAATGGATATAAATTAATTTTGATGTAACGTCCTGAAAGTAGTGTTGCAAGTTCATTTGACAGTAATTTAGAGTTTGAACCGGTAATATAAATGTCACAATCAAATGAAACTCTGTATGAATTAATGGATTTTTCCCATTCATCCACCTGCTGAATTTCATCAAAAAGCAGGTATATTCTGCCTTCAATATCTTTAACTAAGCTCAATACCACTTCATCAAGTTGCTCCTGTGTAAAAATATTTTTGTATTCAACTGATTCAAAGGAGATATATATAATATTTTCATTCGGTATTCCATTTTCTTTAAGTTCATCAATAATGCTTTTTAATAGTGAAGTTTTCCCACTTCTTCTTAATCCTACAATAACTTTAATAAAATCGCTATCTAAAAGATTACGAATTTGTTTTAAGTAATTTTCTCGTTTAATCATTATTTTATCCCCTTAAATATATTTTTATTTATTTTTCATCATATTTAAATGTGCTTTGTGTGGGAAGCAGTGTTGTGTTTTTTTTGTATATGTGCTTTGTGTGGGAAGCAGTATTGTGTTTTTTTTTGTATGTATGCTTTGTGTGGGAAGCAGTATTGTGTTATTTTTGTATATGTGCTTTCTGTAAAAAGCACTTATAATTTTTCAAAATGCACCATCAATCACCAAAAATTCACATTAAAATGACTAATATTTAAATAAAACAAAGTTAAAATAGTTATATGTAATATAATAAATTGGAAATGGGAATTTTTGATTTTTTATATAGTTTAGTGAAAATGGTGTGAATCTTATGAATTTAAATCACAATATGAAATTAGGTTTAGTAACGGCTATTGCTATAATCGGTTTATTTGTGTTGTCATTGATTATTACACAAATGCCTGAAGGCGAAAACTCTGTTCGTTTCGGAATCCTGACATTGTTGCCGCCTCTTATTGCTATTGCATTAGCTTTTATTACAAAAGAAACTGTTCTATCGTTATTTGTCGGTGTTTTTGTTGGGGAATTTATGCTCTGTGTAAATGACTTGAACATTATCAGCTCCGCTGTAAACGCATTTTTAGGTATCGGTAATGAAGTAATCTCATGTATGGCTGATCCTTGGAATGCAGGTATTATACTTCAATGTCTGCTCATTGGTGGTGTAATTCAGCTCATCACAAAAATGGGTGGTGCACAGGCATTGGCAAACACATTCTCAAAACGTGCAAATACACCTCGTAAAGCTCAGCTCATCACATGGTTCTTAGGATTATGTGTATTTTTCGACGACTATGCAAACTCTTTAATCATCGGTCCTATCATGAGGCCGGTTATGGACAAACTCAAAGTATCCAGAGAAAAATTGGCATTCATTGTTGACGCAACCGCAGCTCCTATTGCAGGTCTTGCTATCATTTCCACCTGGATCGGTTTGGAAGTCAGTTTGATTGCTGCCGGATTTGAATCCATAGGCATTACAAACGTAACAGGTTTCGGAGTCTTCCTTCAAACCATTCCATACAGGTTCTATAACATATTCATCTTAATATTCATTGTAATTTCTGCAATAACATTATATGAATTCGGACCAATGAAAGATGCAGAGAAAAAAGCCCGTAAAAGAAAAGAAAACGAAAAGGTCATTGAGGCTTCAGCTCCTGGATTCGATGAAGTCAAACCTGTTGAAGGAATCAAATTATCCATCTGGAATGCAATCATCCCTATCGGAACACTTATTATCGGTGCACTTATAGCATTCTACTGGAGCGGATACACTACAATTTTAGGCGGAGAGGACGCAGCTCTCATCCAGCTTATGCATACTGCTCCACTGTCATTCAACGGTATTTTTGAAGCATTAGCAGCATCTGACGCATCAGTAGCTCTCTTCCAGGCAGCACTTCTTGCATCAATCGTTGCAATCGTCATGGCAGTCGGTCAGAAAATACTCACCATTGAAGATGCAATATCCGAATGGATCGGCGGTATGAAAACAATCGTCATTACCGGTGTAATCCTTCTTCTTGCATGGTCATTAGGTGGAGTCATCGGTGAGGTCGGAACCGCAGACTACCTTGTAGGGGTTCTAAAAGGTGCAATTCCTGCATTTGTACTGCCTAGTCTGATTTTCATTTTAGGAGCTCTTATTTCCTTTGCAACAGGTACGGCATACGGTACAATGAGTATTTTGATGCCTTTGGCTATTCCTCTTGCATGGGCGGTATGTCCGGACATGACATTTACTGTCGTATGTACCAGTGGCGTATTGACCGGAGCAATCTTCGGGGATCACTGTTCACCGATTTCAGACACTACGATTCTGTCGTCTATGGGATCAAGCTGTAACCATATTAACCACGTTCAGACGCAAATCTACTATGCGATTTTCGTTGCAATTGTGGCAATCGTCTTCGGTTACTTACCTGCAGGTCTCGGTGTTGCATGGTACATTTCAATCCCGATTGCAGCTGTCGTTTTATATGTCGGATTGAGAGTGCTCGGTGAGAAAGTCGATTTCGATGAGGTCGAAACCGAAGAGGCTACGTGAATGGACTAAATCCATTCATTTTTAATTTTTTTAAGTGATTAAAATGGCTAAAATCGAAATTGAACTGACAGAAGAACAGCTTAAAAAAGTTGAAATCTTAAAGAAAAACGATATTGATGTTGGAACTGCTATTGACATGCTTTTTGAAGCAAAAGAACAGTCATATCAGCAGGAAGCAGAATATCTTGAAAACAAAATTAACCAGGCTAACAGACAAAGAGAAGAGCTTGAAGAACAACTTGAAAACATTAATAAAGAGATTTCACTATATTCCCAGCTTAAGGATGCAGGTTTAGGTGCTGAACAGAAACTTAAAATCCTTGAAAAGGAATATGGTGATGTCGATGAAAGTTATGAAATGAAAGTTCAGGATGTTAAGCATAAAATCAACTGGACTAAAGATTTCTTCAAATTCTAAACTCTTTTTTTCTTATTTTTTCAATAAACTATTTTACCTAAAAAACCTATAAAATATATTAGATTAATTAGGTGGTAAAATATAATGCAGAAAGTAATAAACGCACATTGTCATATCTATCCCGAAAAGATTGCATCAAAAGCCGTTGAAGGAATTAAAAACTTTTATGATTTGAACATGTCCCTGAACGGCAAGACCGATGACCTCATAAGGGACGGCAGCAGAGTTGGTGTAGTTCATTACCTTGTTCATTCAGTTGCAACCACCCCAAAACAGGTTAAATCCATCAATGAATTCATATCAAGTGAAGTGAAATCCCATCCCGATTTGTTCACGGGTTTCGGAACCCTTCACCCTGACAGCGATGACATTGAAGGGGACTTCAGCCATCTCATTGACTTGGGCCTTAAGGGCGTAAAGCTTCACCCGGATTTCCAGCAGTTTGCCTTAAATGAAGAAAGGGCATTCGCATTGGGTGAGGTTATAAACGAGGGAAATGTTCCTCTGATGATTCATTGCGGAGATTTCAGATATAACTATTCAAATCCCGAACAGCTCATTCCCTTTTTGGATGAGTTTCCTGACCTGACCGTTATAGGAGCTCATTTTGCAGGATGGAGCATGTGGGAAGAGGCAACAAGACAGCTTGCAGGAAGAGAAAACCTTTATGTTGATTTAAGCTCAAGCCTATATGCACTTTCGCCCGAAACAGCTAAGGATCTGATTCACGCCTACGGTGCCGACAGGGTCTTATGGGCAACGGATTATCCCATGTGGGATGCAGTATCTGAAATGGAATACTTTGACAAAATCGATTTAACCGATGATGAAAAATCAATGATTTTATATGAAAATGCAGCAAAACTTCTTAAGGTGATTTAGATGTGCACAGCAAGCAATTATATAACGAAAAAACATTATTTCGGCCGTAACTTTGACTATGAAATATCATACAATGAACGGGTGACCATTACTCCACGCAACTACAAATTTGACTTTAAGCTTATCGATTCAATCGAAAGCCACTATGCAATCATCGGAGTGGCCGCAGGCGTTGACGTTTATCCTTTATACTATGACGCATGCAACGAAAAGGGACTGTCCATTGCAGGACTTAACTTTGCAGGAAACGCAAAATACCTTGATGAAAAGGAAGGAATGGTCAATATAACTCCATTTGAATTCATTCCGTATTTGTTAAGCAACTTCTCATCAGTTGCTGAAGTCAAAGTTGCTCTTGAAAACATCAACCTTGTAAACATCAACTTTTCAGAGGAGCTGCCTTTATCTCCGCTTCACTGGATGATTTCGGATGAAAGCGCAGCAATTGTCGTTGAACCTATGGAAGACGGACTAAAAGTATTTGACAATCCTGTTGGAGTATTAACCAATAATCCTCCTTTTGACAAGCAGCTTTTCACTTTAAATGACTACAGAAGTTTATCAAACAAAAATCCTGAAAATACATTCAGTGATTCCTTTGATTTGGATGAGTATTCAAGGGGAATGGGTGCTATCGGACTTCCGGGAGACCTGTCATCTTCTTCAAGGTTTGCAAAAGTAGCTTTTACAAGGGCAAATTCATATTCAGGAGACGACGAAGAGGCAAGCGTAAACCAGTTCTTCCACATTCTAGGCTCCGTTGAACAGCAGAACGGTTGCACATTCATAAACGATCCTGATTTGTATGAATATACAATCTACACATCATGTTATAACACTGCCGATGCAATCCTTTATTACAGGACATATACGAACAGTCAGATTACGGCAGTTAAACTCATGAATGAGGATTTGGATTCAGATGAACTGATAAACTATAAACTTGTAACGGATGAGCAGATTTCATTTATTAACTAAATAAAATTCTATGGGTGTTTAAATAATGGGCATGTTTTCTAAAACTCCCGCTGAGCAGAAGCTGGAGGATTTGACAGGCGGATTTATATTAAGCGATGAGTATAAGGCGCTTTTAAGAGCAAACAATATCGAGTTTTCAGTAGGGGAGCACATCAAAAATCAGCTTAAGGAAGAAATCAAGCTGAACATAGTCAGCGAGGAAGGCCTTGAAACGAGGCTTCGCTATCTCATTAAGCAGAATGCTAAAAAGACTTCCGAGACTGTAAAAGCTCCTGAAGTTACCCAAAAGCCTTCTACATCACAGGGTCCTCTTCACCACTTTGAGGAGGAAATCAAATCACTTAAGGTTGAATATGATGCCAAGGAGAAGGTTGTCGTCAATCTCATTGAAAAGTCATTCGCTCCTCCTCAGATTACATATGACAAGTTCATGGACCATGTGAAAAGCTCAACAAAGGTTTTCACATCAGAATATGACAGCGCACTCAACATTGTCAGGCTGGCAACCCGTGAAACACCAAGAATCGACACGGAACTTGAAAACAAGATTTCCAACATGAAGGCTATCATTTCATATATTGATGATTTGACAAATGAACTCATTATCAGTTTAAGCTCCAACAAGGAAAGCGACACCGATGTTGAAAATCTCCTTGAGGACATGAAGGATTTGATAGATTCCGTCAAGAAATATGATTGATAACAAATTAAATACATTAACTTTAAAAATAAACCACACCATATATATTATTATATTCACTGTTTTAATGAGGTATAGAAAATGGCTGAATTTTCACTAAACATTGATCAAATAGAAAATGAAGTAGAAGATACCATTAAGGTAGAGCAAGAAAAGTTACAGAATTCTAATCTTAAGACTCAGGCTGAAAACAATGCGGTAGCTATTTTCGATGCGGATTTAGATAATCCTGTCGAAAGGGAAAACATTTTAAAGCCATTGGACAGTTTCGGTTTAAATGACATGAACCGCTCATCACAAAAAAACAAACTCTTAAGCACACGTTTCGTTGATTTCAATAAAGGTGGAACCGAATCAGAAAACATCGGCGACAAATTGAATGAACTCAACATTCAGTTAAAGGACATCGATCCAAGCAAAGTCGATTTCACCAAAAAGGGCGTTTTGGGAGACATCTTCAATCCTGTCAGAAAATACTTCTCAAGATATCAGAAAGCTGATGCCGCCATTTCAGAAATCCTCGAATCACTTGACCACAGCAGCAAAATACTGCAGAACGACAATACTACACTGGTTGCTGAGGAAAACAACTTGAGGGAAGTCACCAACAAGCTTCTTGCAGACATTGAATTGGGTAAGCAGATGGACGAGTCCATTGAAATGCAGATACAGAACGCAGAGCTTCAGGGAGTCGACCCGGAAAAAATCGCATTTGTTAAAGAAGAGGTTTTATTCCCGTTAAGGCAGAGAATCATGGATATGCAGCAGATGATTGTAATCAACCAGCAGGGAATAGTATCACTTAATGTTATCAGAAGAAACAACAAGGAACTTATTCGTGGAGTAAACCGTGCCAAAAACGTGACCGTGACTGCTTTAAGGACTGGTGTAATGGTTGCAAGCGCACTGTACGACCAGAAACTTGTAATGGATAAAATAAACATTTTAAATGAGACTACAGGAAACATCATTGAGTCAACTTCCCATATGCTTCATGAACAGGGTGCTGAAATCCAAAAGTCAAGCGGAGAAGCTATGATTTCACCTGAAATACTTCAAAACTCATTCAGGGAAGCGCTTCTTGCAATTGAAGAGGTAAGCAACTACAAGGAACAGGCACTTCCTCAGATGAAAGAGACCATTGCAATGTTCAGCAACATGGCCGATGAAGGCCAGAAGGTCGTTGAAAAGATAGAAACTTCAAATGATTAGATATGAAATGTCACAGTTGCGGCTATGAAAACGCTGATGAAGCAACATACTGCCATGAATGCGGCGTTAATCTCAAAAAGAGAGATTCCAAGAAAGACGCTGAGGTTTTGGACAGGAAATTTAGGGTTGTCAATAAAAGACAATCTTATCCTACACCTCCCGAAAACTCTGTTCAGGCTAAATTATTGTATAAGCATGACAGGCACACCGGAAGGCTGAGGCTTGCCAAGACAAAATGCGCAACCATTGTCGTATTTTGCGCATTTACAATATTCGGGCTGATAGTCAGTTCAATCACTTCATCAGGAATTGCTACTGCCGTGTTTGTTGCATTAATGTTTGGAGCGCTTTTTGCCATTCCAGTTGCAGTTATAGGATTTGTCATAGGATACATTATCGATAAGATATTCCATTAATTAATTTTTTTAGAAAAATTTTATATAATATTAACATTATAGTTAATTATAATGTTTATTAATAAAAATAATCGAATTTTACAGGTTTTACTGGTTTTAATTCTTTCCTGTCTGGTTTATGCCTATGTGGTTTTCGTTGAGCATTCCGTTTTGATACAGGACTTTTCTTTAATGAAATTCATAGCTTATTTTTCATTCAAGAAATTTTTGATTATACTTTTTGCCTTTTCGGTTATTTTTTATGTATTATTTGATGAAAAAAGAAAAAACAGGGTCATTGAATTTATTTACTCATACAGAATTCCGTTGATGTTTCTGATTCTGGTGTTCTGTGTGATTTTCCAGATTCACGGATCATCAATAAACGAACTGAATTTTTTTAATGTAAAGCACAATCTATTATTTGGTGTTTCAAGACCAATCAGGGCCGATGAGTTTAACGTAAACACGATGCTTGCCTTTTCCCAGTATGTTAATAATTTTTCTTATTTCACAGATATCGTAAGGGCAGCTTCCACAGACATGTTTCTGGTTTATGGCCAGCCTGTATTTGACATTGGGATAATATTCAAGCCCTTTTTAATAGGATATCTCTTTTTAAATCCGGCTCGTGGGCTGTCATTTTTCTGGGTTTCACGTTTGCTTGTGCTGCTTCTGGTATCATTTGAATTTGCAAGGCTATTGACTGGTGATGACAGGAAATTGTCCCTTGCATATGCTCTTTTAATCACATTTTCTCCTTTGGTTCAATGGTGGTTTGCAATAAACGGCCTTGTCGAGCAGCTGATTTTTGGCCAGCTTGGCGTTCTGCTGATTAATTTCTATATGAAAACCGAGGATTACAGAAAACGTCTGCTGATTGGCCTGGCCATGATAATTGTCGTCGGCGGATTTGCGCTGGTGTTATATCCTTCCTGGCAGATTCCCTTTGCATATGTATTTATTCTTTTAGCATTCTGGATATTTTTAAAAAACAGACGGGAATTCACATTCAACAAATATGATGTGCTGATTATTTTAGCCTCACTGGTTATACTGGCTGTTCTGATGGCTCATATTTTCATGAACTCTCTGGAAACTATTGGGATTTTCCTCAACACTGCCTATCCTGGAAATGAGGTTTTCAACGGCGCCGGCGTTGCATCATATTTCTTCAATTATGTTCCGTCAATATTTTTCCCGCTGATTCCTGACGGAATACCGCTCAACACTGTTGATGCATCAGCATTCTGTGATTTCTTCCCTGTTCCTTTGATATTAGCATTTATTGTTCTTGTTTATCAGAAAAGCAAGGACAGGCTACTGTACGGACTTCTGGCACTTTACGCAATATTTGTCGTATTTTATTTTGTGCCTATGCCGGATTTTATTCTCGACATTACTTTAAGGGGACATATCAGAAACATCCGTTTTTACAGCGTAATCGGATTTTTAGGCATCCTGATATTAATCAGGTCTCTTTCAAGCCTTAAAGGATTGAAATTCAAAAAGCTTGTCATCATATTTTCATTCCTGCTTTCTGTCCTCGTCGTTTACCTGTCAGTATTTTCATATGGCAGCTACTACATGACCTGGATGCTTGTAATTCTTGTGGTGTTTTATACCGCATTTTTCTCAGTAACATTTTTTGCATCATCTCCTGACGGAAAAAGGCTATTTCTGATTGCATGCATAGTGCTTTCATTTTTAACAGGTGCTCTGGTTAATCCGATTGACACCGGTGCTGATGTAGTCTATGAATCAGATTTCATCCATGAGGTTGAAGGCATTGTGGAAAGTGACCCTGATGGCGTTTGGATTGTTCAGGATTTATACTTCAATTCACTGATTCCTGTCGGTGCAAAGACTTTAAATTCAATCAACACATATCCCGACCTGGACAGGTGGCATTCCATAGATCCTGGCCATCAGTATGAGGATGTCTACAACAGATATGCCCACATTGCAGTCATTCTGCAGAATGATACGCCAACCGAGTTCAAGCTGGCGGCTCTTGATATCATGCATATTTATCTGAACGTCAATGATTTGGAAAAGCTTAATGTAAGCTATTTTGCAACCCCTAATGATTTGGAGGCATTTTCAAACGATAACGTTAGCTTTGTAAAGCTTTATGAGGAAGGCACATATAAGATTTACAGTGTCGAATATATAGTTCACGACACTAAAAATTATAAAAGTTCATAGGAACTTCCAGAGCCAATTTTCCCAATAACTTTCATTATCAATTACTTGTTTAAATTCATTTTCAAAGATAAATTTTAGTTGTTCGATGCTTGTTATAAATTTT
>NZ_JAZUMY010000046.1:0-18253 GCF_045603845.1 Methanobrevibacter sp. | reverse complement strand
TTGCAGTGGTATTATTTGCAATAGCTGCATTAATTGAAGGATTCATAACTCCACAAATAGGAAATATTGTCTCACAGCAGATGGGCGGGGCTAAATTGTTGGAATAAAAAAAAGAAGAGTATTAATAAAATACTCTTATTCATCGTAAAATGGTTGCGGCAGTGCACATGCATCATTTCCTTTAGCAATGAAATTATATACTAAAGCTGCAAGGATACCACCAACAATAGGTCCGATCAGATAAATCGGGAAGAATGCCCAGAGGTTTGCTCCGCCAAGCAATGTGTCCATCAAGTAAGGACCGAATGTACGGGCTGGATTGATTGAAGCGCCTGTAAATGCTCCTAAAACAACAATTACGGCCGCTACAGTCATACCGATTGACAAACCTGCAAATCCAGGTTCAGCCTTTTTGTCAACTGCAACACCCATAACAACAAGCACAAGGAAGAATGTTCCGATAAACTCTGCAAACATTGCCTGCACATATCCGACGCCTAAACCTGGAGCGGTAGCACCAAGTCCTCCAATTGTTACAGCAGCGCTTCCTAAACATAAAAACAATGCCAAACTGCCGAGACATGCTCCAATAACCTGAGCAATAATATAATAAATACTGTCAACCAATGAAATGTTTTTGCTTACCAATAATCCGACGGTTACCGCAGGATTCAGGTGAGCGCCTGATATCTTACCGAATAGGTAAATACATGCCATTACGGTCAAACCGAAAGCAAGAGCGATTGCTATCCAGTCACCAAGACCGCCAAGAATACCTATTCCTGCAGTTAGAGGGTCAATGCTGTCTGCAATCAGTAATGTTACTACAGCGGAACCTGTTCCGAAAAAAACCAGAAAAAAAGTCCCCAGCAGTTCAGCCAGGAACTTTTTTTCAATATTACAAGAAGCCATATCATTCACACCTAAATAGCTTCTCTCCATTGACAGTATTCGTGTTTTCCGTCAACAAGTGTTGCGGATGCACAGTTTTTACATCCTCTTGCAGGTGAACCTGCGGATTCCTTATTGAGCGCAATGATGTTTGTCATCATTGTAGCTGTAATAGGTTCTGAAGTGAGCAGACATGGATAATCGGCCAGTCTCATTAATGATGAGAACCTTACAGTTATTGCGCATGCAGGATAAGTGTATCTTTGCGGGTTCATGATCACTTCGTTTTCAGCTATAGGGCTTAAGTCAACTGCAAATCCATTGATTTTTGGAACAAGATCAATTTTTTCACTTGATCTTGCTTTTCTAGCATTGCTGATTGCACCGAATCCTCTGTAAATCATGTCCATGAAGTCACAGTTGTGCAGTTCTGCAGCTGCGCCTCTTCTTGGATATTGCTGCACATAGTTGTGGAACCTTTTATTGAGTAAATCAACTACCATCGGTGCGTTGAATCCGTCAAGTTCAAGAATGTATTCCGTTGCGCATGCTGATGCACCAGTTGCCAGGTTCAGTACGTTTCCAGGAGATTTATAGTTATCCAAATTGCTCCTGAGTGTTGCGTCGATTACTTCTGTTGTGGCCTTGATGATGTTTAAGGTTACGTCATCCTTGACCATGTTGTAGCTTGCCTGACCGATATGGTGGCCGATATCTCCAACACAGTATGCAGGAACGGTTACAATGTTTCCGTAATGCACTCCGTCATCCATTGCGGCTTTGACTGTTGCAGTCATTTCCTTTTTATAGCCGTTCATGTATTTTCTTACATCGAATGATGAGTGGTCCGCATCGTCCATCAGTGTTCCCTGAGCTTCGATAGGTTCACGGTAAACCATCTGAAGGGTTTCAATTTCCTTTTGTGTGGCTTCAGCTGCTGTGAGGCCGTCTTCGATTGCGTTTGCAAATGCGTCCCCTACACCGTAGGAAGTGTTCATACCCCATGATTTGGCAGATAAAATTGCCTGTTTGTGCATTGATGGAATGTCCAAATCAGTCAGTATCTGGTTTACAACATTTGTGGTACTTCCCGGCATCAGTGCGAAGTCAACTACACAGGTAGGACCGTAGAATCCGCCGTATCTTCTGATTGATTCTTTTGCAATCAGTGCTTCGTTGTCTGCAATTGCCTGGATGAACTTGTCTACACTGTCTGCAAATTCCCCGTCCTCTTCACAGAGAATTTCAAGTACTGGCGGTGTCTGGTAATGTTCAATGAACGGATCGTCTTCCGGACGGATGGTTTCGGTAACGGAAGTCAATACTTTATAGTGGCTTTCAACAGACTTTTTGTGTAAGTTTATTACACTTTCTGCTTGATTGTCAAGCGCTTTCATGTTAGATACTGCATCAGCATATGCTTTTGCATCAGTGACCTTAAAGTCATTGTATCTGTTTTCGGATATGACTCCAACATCTGCCCTTTGAGCAGCCATGGACTCATTAATCATTTTTTCATATAATTCTTTCATATTATCAACCTCAAATTCTATGAAAAATTCAACTGCCTTTAAAATTGTTAAAAATAACAATTCAAACCCGAGATAATATTTAAGTATTACCTATTTAATAATAATTTTAAATAGCTATATATATCTATTGAAAAAATTTTGAAATAGCGACAATACTTTGAGATAAGGATATTTGAAAAATAATACCTAAGTATTAATCATCAAGATGATAAGAAAATTAACGACCCAAATTATGTGTTTGAAAAACATATCCATAATTTAGAAGCTTTTTTACTATACAGACTTTATCATTCATAGATTTTTTTAAAATAAGCAATGAATTAATGTCTGAAATTATTGCAGCACCATTTACTGCAATATGACATTAATCCTAATAATTGAAATGATTTTTAACTTCTTCCGTAACTTCCCTTACGCTTTCAGCGGCTGCAACAAACTTTTTCTGTTCATAATCATTCATATGAATCGGAACAATCATTGCAACTCCTTTTTTGGACAATACTACCGGAACACCTAAAGATACTCCGCTGACTCCTCCGACCTCGCCATTGAGATATGTGCTTACTGTGAGAACCTTATGGCTATCCGTAATAATTGTTGAAATCAGATTGGAAATTGCAAATGACGGACCGTATTCCGTTGCTCCCTTCTTGGAGATGATGGTGTTGCCCGCCTTTCTAAGTCTTTTTATAAGTCTTGGAACATCCATATCGACTGAGCGAACGAAATACTTTAATGGAATACCGCCGATTGTTGTTGAGCTCAGCAATGGAACCATATGCTCCCCATGTTCACCGACAACCCTTGTGTGGACTTCGGAACTGTTAATATTGATTTGCCTTGAGAAGTAGGCCTTAAGTCTCAGGGAGTCCAAGTGGTTTCCGATTCCAATGACTCTGCTTTTGTCGAATCCTGATGCCTCCAGTGCTATCGTTGTCATGACGTCCACCGGGTTGGTGGCTATTAGAATGATTGAATCCGGAGCATGGATTGCGATTTTTTCAGCGTAGTTTCTTACGATTTCCGCATTTGGAATGGCCAAATCCATTCTGGTCATTCCTTCCTGTCTTGGAGTACCTGCAGTAATCAGCACAATATTTGAATTGGCGATATCATTATAATCTGATGACGGAGTCAGCTTGCAGTCAATATCTTCTGCAGCCAGCGCGTCATACATGTCAAAGCTTTCACCTTTTGCCTTTTCTATACTTTCCGGTCTTGAAAACAGCACTATTTCATCAACTGTGTCGGCCCTTGCCAGGGTGAATGCGACATTTTTTCCGATTACGCCGGTTGCTCCTAAAATGCTTACCTTTACCATAATATATTGTATACAATTTATTATAAAAATAATTTCCTAAACTAATAAAATAGCTAAACAAAAATAAGAAAAATATGAAATATTTTAAACGAAATTAAAAAATGCTGGCTATCAGGTTGCCAAATGGAATGCTGATATACTCTTCCAGAAATCCTGCAAAAATCATTACGGCAAAAGCCAGAATGAAAATTGCGATTGACTGATAGAGATGCTTCTTATTAATCTCCAGAGAATTGGTGATTGTTCCATTGGCCAGACGCTTTGATGGAGAAAACAAATCCTTAATAAACCTGACTATGAATGAAAACAATATGAAACCTGCAAAGCTGTTCAAAATAGTGGATAAATCCTCAAAGAATCCGTGAAGACATGTCAGCTTTAAAAAGAGAAAAGGATCTCCGCATGCAATCTCGGTCGCCCTTGAAACGATGCCTGACATCCCAATATTCAATATCATATCCTCAAAAGCACCGAAACCGAAAAACATCGATTCGAAATAATATATAATATTCAGCAGACAGTTATTTACTATTATTTCCATCATGTCATCAAATGAGAAGAATGTCTCCTGAGCCAGATAAGAAAAGCCGTCGACCAGTTCCTGTTTGGTGAAAAGCCAGTCGGCCATAAAATAGGCTCCAATCCAGCACATCACCGCAAAAAGAACAGTGAATATGAACAGATACTTATGGTCGGCAAATGCTCCCCTGACATATTTGAAATACTTATCTGAAAATGACATCATTTATTAGTTTATTAATTCATATTAATATATATTGAATAAATTTAAATGTGATAATATGGATAAGACTTATATTTTCGGACACAAAAGTCCTGATACAGATACAATTACATCAAGTTTGGTAATGTGCGAACTGGAAAAAAAGCTTGGAAACGAAAACGCAGTTGCATGCAGATTAGGCAATCTCAACAAGGAAACTGAATTCGTTTTAGATTATTTGGACATTGAAGCTCCTGAGTTAATCGAATCATTAAAAGAAGGCAGTGACGTTATTTTGGTAGACCACAACAGTCCATCAGAATCCATCGATAATCTGGAGAACATGAACATTAAAAAGGTTGTAGACCACCACAAGCTTGCACTGGAAACATCATACCCCCTCTTTTACAGGGCAGAAGCCGTTGGATGCAGCGAAACCGTACTGTATAAATTATATAATGAAAACAATGTTGAAATTGAGCCTAAAATCGCTCATTTAATGTTATCCGCCATCATTTCAGACACCCTTCTTTTAAAGTCACCTACCACAACAGACGATGATATCAGGGCCGTAAAAGAGCTGGCCGAAATAGCTGATGTGGACTATGAGGAATACGGTCTTGAAATGCTGAAGGCAGGAACTGACCTTTCAAGCTTTACAATCGATGAAATCCTTGATCTTGATGCAAAACAGATTGATTTTAAAAACGTCAAATCAATTGTCAATCAGGTAAATACCGCAAGTATTCCTGACGTGCTGAAAATGAAAGATGAACTGGAAGCGGGAATTGAAAAAATCATAGAAAAAGAGGATTTGGATCTGTTCATGCTTTTAATCACAGACATCATAAACAGCAATTCACAGGTAATTGCTTTGGGAAAAGATGCCTGCCTGGTTGAAAAGGCCTACGGCGTTAAACTTGAAGACAACACCGCCCTTTTAGAAGGCGTCGTTTCACGTAAAAAACAAGTCGTTCCTATAATGACTGAAAACGCTTAAAAAAAGATATAGGTTATTTTAACCTATATTTAAAATATTTTATCCAACATCTGTTCATAATTTCTATAAAACTCCAGATATTCCAGTAATTTAGGTGGAGCATTAATGACAGCCATTGCATTTTTCAAAGACAGGTGAACCTTTCCAGCACCATTCTCCATTGCAAGCTTTATAATATCTGACAAATTATCAAAAGATTCATCATCGAGTATAACTGTACCGGCATCAAGGATTGCATTTTGAACAAGGCTTTCATTTGCTGCAATCAGCGGTATATTATATTGAGTGGTAATGCCGCTTCCCGTTAAATTATCAACGGTGATTTCACAATTATAATCGGAAATTTTGTTTCTGATATCCTCTTCAATTTCTTTGGGAAAAACCTTCAGTTCATCACTGCTTTTAACCGACAATTTGTAAATGTCAGCACTGCCGTCATCGGAATTTCCAACAAAGAGCACCTCACCAGCATCCAGGTTCAAATCGGATAAACTTTCACCGCTTTTAGTTGATATATTAGTATCAAATAGTGTATTTTCCTTTTTTGCAACTGTTTTTTTGGATTTTACATTGGAAGAAACAGGATGGACAACAACCTCCCCATCTTCATCCACATCCACATCAAAGCCCAGGTTAACTTTGTCTAGTGAAGAACCGGTATCTTTGTTTTGTTTATCTTCTCCAGATAACTTTAAAAGCAATCTGATAATTTCATCATTTTGACTGACAATCTTTTCATTAAGTTCAATTAATCTAGCCATATCCTCCTCAATCATTCAATTTCCTCCGAAAATCTATAAATATCAATCTATATCAAATTATATATAACAACAAATTATAAGTTATTTTCCTTTAATCAACAATTAAAATGGTGAAAAAATTTTATCTAAAAAATTCAAAATCATAGGAATTATCGTTATCATAGCCATTATCGGCGCGTTATGTGTATATGATTTCAACAGTGATAATGCTAATGTCTCAAGACACTGGGAAAACGATTTGGGTACAGTCGACAAGGTAATCTATGGAAATCCAAACTCAACAACCGAAATCGTCCTGATTGCCGGAATACATCCGAGGGAACCATTGTCCATAGAACCTGAACTGGAAGCGGCAGAGGAATTTGCAAAAACACATGACGTCAGGCTAACAGCATACCACGTCAACGTGACAAAAGATCCGACAGTATACCAGGCAAGCCGTGACAACGGAGAAAGCCTTGTTCATGACTATGTTGTTCCCGATATCAGCAACACAAAAGCCAAAGCGGTGATTATCAGCCATTCTCATATTGAAGGATACGGTGAAGGATTTTACCTGGCAACACCTGCAATGGATGATGCATCTGTAAACATTGCCGAGAAAATTGCAAACGGAAGCGATTTCAAATATTTCCCAACGAACAAATCCAAGCCTTTGCAGGCAACATCTGCAAAATTAGTTTCTAAGCCTATAGCTGATGCGGGATATCCGACATTTGTATATGAAATACCTGAAAACATTACAGAACAGGATTCGACAGATAAGGCTATTGAACTGTTCGGACTGATGTTTGATATTGTCAAATGACAGTTTTAATAAAATATCTGAAAAAAAGCAATGTTTTTTGCAAATTATTCAAAAAATTAAAAAAAGAAGAAGGCGTTTATTTACGTCTTCTTAAAATAACTAAATTTAAAAGTACCAATAATATCAAGAATATTGGATTACCTGTTTCTTTTGAAGTAGGAATGTGCATGACTTCATTACCATCATTAATCGTGCGATTTTCAATGGTTTTATTTTCAACGACAGTGCTGTTGTCTGTTTTATTGTCAATTGTTTTGTTTTCAATAGGAAGCACTTCAACAGTGTCATTTGCAGACAAGTTACCTGATGAAACAACATTGGTTAAATTACCGGAAACACCGGTTCTGAAGTATACAAATAAACTTACAGATTGACCAGGGCTTAAGGAATTGACTAAAGTCCATGATAAACCTTCATTTAACCATAACTGAGTATCTTCATATGAAAGATAAGTCAATCCATCAAAGGACACTTCATTTACAGTCAAATCAGTTATTTCAACTAAACCAGTATTTGTAACTATTACTTCAAAGACTACATTCTCACCTGCATTTACAGTTTTGTTCAAAGCAATTTTTTCAATAGTGTATAGTTCACGACACTGAAAATTATAAAAGTTCATAGGAACTTCCAGAGCCAATTTTCCCAATAACTTTCATTACCAATTACTTGTTTAAATTCATTTTCAAAGATAAATTTTAGTTGTTCGATGCTTGTTATAAATTTTCTTGAAATTTTAGCTTTTATTGTTCTCCAAACTTGTTCTATTGGATTATATTTTGGAGAATATGGTGGTAAATGAATTAAATCCATATTTAAAATGTTGCATAATTCTGTGAAAACGGTTGCATGATGGACACTATAATTATCTAAGATTACTGCTATTGGTTTTTCCATTATTAATTGATGTTGTAAGTTTTTATCCATAAAATATGATAATAACGTTGCTTTTTGAAGATTTTCAAGTACCTGATTGGATTTAGTTTTGAAATTTAAAGGATTTTTCACAAGTCTTTCTAATAATTTTTTGAAAGTATTACTTTTCTTAGATAAGAGTTCTAAAGCTAATAATAGTTTTTTATAGTTTTTTTCATTATTAACAGTGGTTAAAATATTTTCTAACTCCAAATCTTCATTATTTATTATTTTTTCTAATTTAGATGTTAATTCTTTATTTTCAATATTTTGGATAGTGATGGTTATCATAAATTTCATCATTTCAAAGGTTTTTGTATTATCTAAGAATGATACGAAAGATTTTCCATTTATTGTTTGCACACCAAGCGCATTTAAGGATAATCGTGTTGTTGGTTGTATTTTAATGTTTTTTGTGCCTTTTTTGTTATAACATCTTTGACTGTTATCTTGATTTTGACAATAAGTTTGATCTAAAAACACGACAGTGAAATTTTCTAAATCTAAATGTCGGGTGTTTTTTTTTAACTGTTCTTCAGCATCTTTTGGCATTTTGGCGTATATTTTGTAAGGTTTGGTGTAAGTGTAGTCTAATTTCTTCATTATACGTTCAATACTTCTTAAACTATATTCAACGCCAAATAATGTTTTAATTAGATGTTTTACTTCTTTTGCAGTTTTTAAATTATTATCTTGGATTACTTTGTCTAAAATTAAGAATTGTTCGCCTGTTAATTTGGATTGGCCTTTGGAACCTTGTTTTCTTTTTAATGCTTCCATACCACCATCATTCCATTGTTTAATCCAATTATATGCTGTTCCTTGACTAATTCCATGTTTATTAATGATGTCGTTTATTGGTTCATCATGTAAAACATCTAAAATTACATATAATTTATTTAAAACTCGTGTATCATTCTCTAACTTTTTGATTTCCGTTTGAATCTCGGAAATAATCCCAGGATATTCTTCAATTAATGTTTGATTAGACATGATTATAATATTTATAATCAATAGTATTTATAATTTTCAGTGTCGAGTACTATATATGAAAGAGATAATTTTTTAAACAAAACACTAAATTTAATAACTTCAAAAAACAAAATAAAATTAATTTAAAAGGACTGTTTAACATGTTAAGTATTAATCAATGTTATTTGGATTTTGTCAACAAAATACTGAAACAAGGAAAAGAAACATATAAGGACAGCAATCATCATTTAGTTGAAAGCCTTGGTAATTATTACCTGATAGACGACCCTCTAGACTTAAAATTCGAAGCCAAATACCAACACATGACCTCTGCAATGATGCTTGAGGAAATCAAAAGCGGAAGATTCGATATTGATGAATGTCCAATCAAAAGTGATGCATTATATGAATACGTGAAATCATTTGATGACCCTGACGTTATTTCACTGAAAAGGGACTTCGTATATTCATACCCTAACCGTATTTTAGAATATTTCGGAATCAACCAGTTTGAAGCAATGAAAAAAAGAATATTGAATGCTACAGGAAGTAACAGGGCAGTTGCCATTACAATTGATCCTAAAAAGGACAATGATGAGGAAGATATTCCGTGCCTTCAGTTTATACAGTGCATCGTCAGAAATAATGTATTGACAATTCACTGCCTGTTTAGAAGCAATGACATTTTCGGAGCATTCTACTCCAACATGTTTTTCATAGCTTATATCGGAATTAAAATGACAGAAGAATTGAATCAGGAGCTGCTTGGTGAAAAACTAAACTTCGGAGGAATCCATTACCACTCCACATCAGGCCATATCTACAACAATGACTTAAAAGCAGCTCGCAAATTAATAGCTAAAAACAAATAGCTATTATATTTTCCATATTTTTTAAAAAAAAAAGATAAATAGGTTAATTAAAACCTAATTATGATATTTTTATTGTATTTGCAACAGCAAAGCCGTTATACATGGATGTAATAATATACTCACCAGGTATCAGATTAATGTTAAGACTGGCAATGCCCTCACCGTTAGTGAGCCTTTCATAAAATACACCATTAATATTGAATTTAATGTATTCACCAGAATATGGATTACTCCGGCCATCGAGAAGCTTTACCCTGAATCTAGTGCCGTCAAGATATTTCATGGACAAATCACCGGATTCTATAATGGACAACACGTCAATAACATTGGATACAAGAGAATCACCATACTGAGCAGTGATAATATATCTTCCAGGATCAAGGTTAATATTCAATCTCGCAACACCCTCATTATCAGTAACCCTATTGTAAAATACTCCGTTAATGTTGAATGTAATGGTCTTGCCTGCTTCGACATTTCCCTGATTATCCAATAATTTAACGCTGTATCTTGAAGCGTTCCTATAATACTTGACCAGATTATGATTTTCAACCAACTTGGAAAGGACAGATACAATGCTGGTTTTCATATCACCGGTTACCGGGTTTGTCAGAGTCAGTATATATGTTCCGGGACTAAGATTAATATTTAATTTGACAATACCCTGAGCATTAGTGGTTCTATGATACAATACTCCATTAATATTCATTTCAACAACAATATTAGGAAGGATATTGCCTTTACTGTCCAGAATAGTTGCATAGTATTGGGTATCATTTTTATAATATTTCGTGACATTATTTGCCGAAATTGTGGATTTAACTTCAATATCGTTATTAACGGAAGATGAGCCATAATTTTCATCCCCTGCAAATTGTGCTGAAACCGAATATCTGCCCGGATTAAGGTTAATGGCCACTGAACTATAACCGTCATTGTTTGTAGTTCTGCTGTATGAAACGCCCTGAATAGTTATTAACACATTTTTACCGGACAACGGATTACCATCATTGTCCATCAATTTAATGCCATATCTTGTTCCATCCTTATAATACATCACCACATTATCCGATTTGATGGAAGTGGTATGGGAAATAACGCTAAATGTATCAAAAACTGATACAGTATTATACCTATTATCGCCGCTGAAAATTAACCTGGAAGAATACGCGCCGATTGAAAACGTATCATTGATAATGAAGCGTGAAATACCGTTTTCCAAATCAACAGAATATGAACGATTGCCTATGATAAGCTTTGCAGTGATTGAAGCATTTGAAAATATTCTGGCCCTTAATCCATTGCCATAAACAGCATCGTCAATAGACAGGCTGATGTTGACATCAGATTTGCCGACAACGACCTTTGATGTGATTTGAGACTGCTGATAATTTGAAGCACTGTATATTGAAGTTACAGCATATGTTCCGGCAGCATCAAACACTGTTGAAAAGATTGCCTGACCGTTTTTAACGCTGACAGATGAAGTCCTGCCGCCAACCGTGAAAGAAACGCTCCCCACATTCAATGGATTATTCTGTGAATCATAAACCTTGGCAACTATATCGACATTTTCTCCAACATTCGCACTGACATTCAACACAATGATTTTAGTTGTGTTAATAGCCATACCACTGACAGTAACGGTGGATTTTGCAGAAGATCTGTTGTAATAATCGCTGGTGAATACTGCATTAACCTCATAGCTTCCCGCATTAGAAAATGAGGTGGAAAGTATTGCCTGACCGTTTTTAACGCTGACAGCTGAAGTCCTGGCGCCAACCGTGAAAGAAACACTGCCAACATTCAAAAGATTGTTAGCGTAATCCAAAACACGGGCAACAACATTAACAGAATCGCCCGCATTAACCTGCATGTCACTTAAAATAACTTTTGAAGGAGTCTTATCAACAATATTGATTCTTGTGCTTGTTGAAGATGGATTATAATCGCTTCCTTCAAATGTCATGTAAACATTGGAACTGCGAATAAGCAGAGTGTTTAGAATGGCTTTTCCGCCACTGACATCCACTGTTGTCTTTTCACCATTGATATTGAATGTTACATTACCTGAATTGACCAGATTTCCATTTGAATCCTTGACAGTGGCAACAATGCTTACATTATTGTAGTTTAGAGAATATGAAGATGAAAGTGATGTATCCAAAATCTTTTGAATAACCGTGATAGTGGATGTTGTTTGTGAAGAATTGTAATGAACGGATTCAAAGATTGCAGTTACCGTAAAATTTCCCGCACTGTCATAAACTGTTTTAAATAATGCAACACCATCATTAATACTTACGACTTCCATTTTACCATTACTAACAAAGCTTACAGTGCCTGATATAATCAGATTATTGTCTGAGTCATAAACTCTTGCAGCTATTTCGGCATTTTCTCCGACTCTAGGAGATGAATAAGTTAAATTAATGTATGAGTTTGAAAGAATCTTTTCAACTTCAATGTTCGCCGTGGCGGATGAAGGATTATAGTGAATATAGGAAAATGAAGCCTTTACTGTATAGTTTCCTTCATCTGCAAAAGAATAATTCAAAAGAGCCTTTCCGTCATGCAGAGGAACAACATAATCAGTTCCATCAATTGTGAATGTTACATTTCCAACAGTCAGTCTGTGATTATGGGCATCGATGACATCAGCTTCAATAACAAACTGCTCATTAACATCCACAAGATTATCATTCATGTAGATGAATGTATCCAAGGTATCCAGAGTCGTGAATGCTTTAATACAGGCAACCTGTGATGAATATGCATTCAATGAATTGAAAATTGGTAAATCATACAAATCATCCCATTTCTTGCCGTCATGACTGAAAAAGGACATTCCATGATTATATGTTACCTTATTAGTATATCTTGTCTCTGAAATAGGAACCCTCACATTATAATCTGCGGATTTTTTGATTATGATTTCAAAGCTGTCTCCATTGTGAAGGGGAATGTATTTGTTTAATTTGAAAGTATAGTAACCTGCCGTGGAGCTTCCCGCTTGGGAATATTTCAATTCATTGTTTACATTGATTTGAACTTCAAAATCGGCATCATCAAAGAAATATGTTGAAAACGCCGCAAGCAGTTCATCGTCCGTTGCATTGAACACGTTCTTGTACCATACTGTTTTTTGTCCGCTTTCAAAAAAGCTAGTCATTCCTATAATGTCATATTGATAATTTTTATCCAGATCAACAGTGTTATTTAGTATAAACGTGTATGACGCAAGGGTATTGTTGACTTCAGCCAACACGCTGTCATAATAGGAAACATAGAAATATCCATTGTTTGCAAAATGCTCTCCCCAGCTGTTCTTACATATCCATGCGCCATTTCCCGGAGGGGATGTTTTAAAATTATCTTTTGAATAACTGTCGTCCCATCCTACAATCAGTATTGCATGATTGCGATCAGCATTGCCATTATAATAAAATGCACCGGTATTTTCATTCAGATAGCTGTCATCATTATGAATGCCGCTTACTACACCACCATATTTCATAATAGCCTTTTTAATTGCATCATTATCCAGATATGAATTACGATTAAGACATATGATATCCTGAATATGGAATCTGGAATGTAGAACCGGTGATAATGTGGAGTGGTCATCAAATTCATCGTCCTGCTCGAAAACAGGACCCAGCCAGCTGGTCAAATAACCAACAGCCATCAGGTCATAACCACCTGCATTCGTATCTATGTTCCATCCGTAATCCGAATACAGGCTTATCAGGTTTTTCATGTTCTCTTCAGACAAATCATAAGCGACACCAGTTGATTTTAATATGCAGGATTCCAAAGCACCGATAGCTGCGAATGCCCAGCAGTCACCGCTGGATTGCTGATCCTTAACTGGAGTGACATAACCTTTATCAACCAAACTGTAATATGGTGGAATTTCCGTTATGCTATCATTGATATCTTCATTTACAATTAAGGTGTAATTTCCATCTCCCAGCCACAAATTAATCTGATTTGTCACATGCAAATCGTCACTTGCGGCAGCCTTATTATTGGAATAGGTGTTGGATACTTCAGGTATCTCATTATATATTGAATATACTGCCCCGCCACATAATCCTGCTTCATTAGAATAAAATACATTCGCATCAATGAGATGCTGAGTTGCATTGTCTAAAAATATCGCTCCTCCGTTTTTGGCCGAATTAAATGAAAAATTGGAATTTGACACAAACAAAGAACCATATAATGAATAGATGGAACCTCCACTATAAACGGCGCTATCATGGTTAAATCTGGAATTGGTAATCGTAGTGTATGAATTTAAATCGCAAACGGCACCGCCGAATGTTGCATTACAGTAATTGAAAGTGGACCCGTCAATATTGACATTTCCCTTTTTAAAGTAAAGTGCACCGCCCGCATCATTTATTGAATAATCATTTAAGAATACGGTATTTTTAATTATAATAGTTGAATCATCACCTGCAGCTATGGCTCCCCCATAATTATAGGCGACATTATCCTCAAAACGTGAATTTGTAATAGTTAAAGTGCCGTGAGTCATGTAGATTGCTCCGCCATATTCAGCATAATTTCCCCTGAAAGTTGAATTATCAATGTATAGATGAGGATCATAATGCTCCCCAGGATTATAAACTGCTCCGCCAAAGGAATTATTATAAATTGCCTGAGTAGCTATGCCATTTTCAAGAACCGAATTGGTTATGTTGATTGTTCCGTGATTGACAATATTTATGCCTGAAAAAGTGACATTTGCTAAGGTAAAATGAGCAATAGTTAAAACATGATGACTTCTGACAATCGTATTATTGGCACCTGCACCATAAACTGTTAAATTGTTAAACTGAATTGATGATGAAGTATCGAAAAGATATTCACCGCCGGCAAGATGAATAATCTGATTGTTTCTCATATATTCCTGTCGTAATTGATTGTATGGATTATCCTTTGATCCATTTCCATCTGTTTGGGATGATGAATCAAAATAGATATCATTATCGTTGTTTTTTAGGACATATTCTTCTTCATTGACTGTAAGGGTAATATTATCATCAACTTCACTTGCATAAATTGAAGGAATAAGCAATAATATTAAAAATATTAAAACAGTTAATGAAAAAAATTTAAAATTTTTAATCATAATGATGTCCTCCCAAATATTAGTAAGTATATGTTTATATCTCCTAATATAAAAGGATTAACATCAGTTAATCACAAAAAAAGAATTAGTAAGATGAATAATTTGAATATTCATCTGTTCTTGACTTGATATCTGCAAATTTTTCATCAATCAACAGTTCACCGTTTCTGAATACGGTCTGCAACACATTTTCACCGCATGCATCAATCGGAATTGTCTTGTATGATTGGTTATCCTTAACAAGCTTAAACCTGCCTGTTTTGGATTTTTTACTGGAATCCAACGGGTTTTTAAATATGTCAAACCATTCGCCGTCCCTCAGCTGAGCTGAACATTTAAATGCATTGCGCTGAGTGTCACGGGTAACTGAACTGTGGAGTCCTCCGCCCATTCCAAAGATAATGTTTTGGGCAGCCCAACCGTTTGATTTCATTGCAAAGAGAATATCCCTTATCTTTTGGTAGTTGAGTCCGTCTCCCCACAAAAGACCTATATTTGCATCAAAGACCTTATATCCCTTTTCAGTCAGATGGCTTCCAAATCCGCCTTCCAAAATGTTCAAACAGTCGATTGTTGTGGAAACAGGTTCACCGCTGTCCGGTCTGAAGACAACCTTATTTCCATCAACGTTCAAAAACTTCAATATCGCATCATTAAGTTCTGTGCCTTCGCTTGACGCCTCATTGAGGAAGTTCCTGTAGTTATAGCTGTCAATAACCATTGAAAGAACACCGTCTTTAGCATTGTCAATGACATTGAGAACCTGATTGAATTCTCCGTCCTGACCGAGTGATGTCATTACACTGTGTTCTGTTGCCTGAACTGAAAAACCATAGACATTTGAGTCATTGTAGTAGTTTTCAGGAATTGTAAGGGCAGGAATAGTGTCAGTACCTGAAAAGCTGAGCAGATGTGCAGATCCGCACAGCATTGATGATTCGGTAGATGTGGCACCCCTATAACCGAAATCATGAAGCATGAAGTCAAGATTATCCTTTGATGAACCTGTCACGTCCAGATAGAAATTGGCCAGCTTTCTGACTTCGGCGGATAATGTGGCGACAGTTGACGGATACCATACCTGCAATAATAATGATTCAAGGTAATTAGGCAACCAGTAACATTTATCATCAGTGTTTTCAACAGTCATCAGCACATTGCCCACATCAACGGGAGTACCTTCCGGAACCGCATTGATTTCAATTGGCAGCCTGCCGTCAAACTCATCGAGAATGTATTGCCAGCCTTCACGGTTGAAAATGCCTTCACCAAGATGAGTTTCCATGAGCCTGTCTGCTTCATCGATTTTTTCTTGGGTTACTATTTTACCTTCCAAATACTTTTTTATTATGTACTGAAGTCCATAAAATATTGTCTTGTTGAATTCAGCACCAACCCTACTTTCAAGGTAAGAATAAATCTTCTGAGTACCTTTTGGATAGAAGTAGTGATGGGTTATCTTATAGGAATCAGTCAATAAACAAATATTATTTTCTATCATATTATCAACTTTTGTAAATATTATTAGTTGATAATGCAATATATAATTTGTGTAAAAAAAAGAAAAATAGGGAAAATATTATCTAATAGGATAATAAAATTGGACATCATTCGTTATCGAATAACCATTATAAGAAACTGTTAAAGGATTAAACTGATTATAAACAGCCATAGTGAAACTAGCTACACCATTTTCATCAGTTTTTAATGAAACTTTCTTTCCCCAATATTCAAAAATAACACTTTCATTAGCCAAAAATCCTCCTTGCCCGTCAAGTAAAGTTACATTGTATGTTTCCTGTTTTTTGCAATCAATAATACAATTTTGAGGATTGAAATCCAATAAAGTTGGTAAAACAGTGATTTTGTTAGAAACTGCATATTGATTTGAAACAGTCGTTATTTCATATTCACCAGGCCACAAATTAATGGATACTTTAGAATTACCTTCATTACCTGTAACACGGTCATATGATTTACCATTTATAATGAAAGTAATTTTTTCACCAAAAATAGGATTGTACTGCTCATCAACCAGTTTAGCTATGAATTGAGAACTATTCTTATAATACTTAACCAAATCTTGTGTGAACAAATAAGGCGTTACAACAATATTATTACTTACCACACATGAATCATTCAAATTCACAATAGTAATAATATACTTTCCCGGATTTAAATTAATATTCAACTTAGCTAATCCAGAACTATTAGTTATTCTATCATAAAAAACACCATTAATATTCATTCGCAAACTAATATTTTCAATTGCATTACCATTACTATCCAGAGCTTTAACTATGAATTGTGATTCATTCTTATAAATTTTTATCAAATCATTTGATATTATGCTTGGAAGAACAGATATGTTATTAGATATTTTACATCCATCTTCATGTTCAGTAGTTATAATATAATTGCCCGGATTTAAGTTAATATTCAACTTAGCTAATCCAGAACTATTAGTTACCCTATAATGAAAACACCATTGATATTCATTTTTAAAGTTACATTTGAAAGAGGGTTTCCTTTTTTGTCTAATGCTTTAATAATATATTGTGTATCGTTTCTAAAGATTTTCACAATATCATTACCATATATTGTTGGAAGAATAGAAAGTGTGAAATTATTAATTGTTCCCGTATGAACATATGATCCCCTATAATATGTCAAAATATTATGGTTTCCTTGAGGAAGATTTATATTTAAACCAGCTGAACCATTATCGTCAGTTTGCCTATTGTATTCTACCCCATTAATAACAAACTTGATTTTCTGATTTTTTATCACATTTCCATTATCATCAATCAAAATAACAGCAAACCTTGTTCCATCCTTATAAAACATTGTCAAATTATTCACAGGAATAAAATCTGATGTGAATGAAGGTATTATAAATGAAATATTATAAACATACTTAGTATCCATTTCTTCTTTAAAAAATAAATCAAAAGTATATAAACCCTTTTCCAGATTATTAAAATTATAGCTCAATAATCCCTTTGTGAAATTAAAAGATTCATCCTTTAAAAAAGAAAAATAAATTTTTCCAGTTAAATTATTATTAGATTTTATTAATAATGAAGCATTTCCATCAATAGTTCTATTTACTATAGATATATTGAAATTATCATCACTATGAATTAATTTTTCATCAGTTAAATTAATATTGTCATGATTTTCCATAGGGAATAACTCACTATCTTCACCATAAACAACAACTTCAGGATCAGTAGGAATTAACTCCTTAAAAGTAAAATTATCTGTTGAATTATCAGCAGCTGATACAGTAGACAATAATACTAAAAAAAACTATT
>NZ_JAZUMY010000045.1:0-20649 GCF_045603845.1 Methanobrevibacter sp. | reverse complement strand
TAATTCTTGGATTTTTATCCACGATATCTAAAACCTCCGCTACATTTTCGTTTTTCTTGACATTTTGTGTATTTGACAAATCTGGTGAAGAATTTTCAACATTGGAGACTTCAACTTCAACTTTAGTATCATCTGAATTATTTTCTGCAACTTGTTCAGTTAATGTACTCTCCTCTTCTTCAACAACATCTTCATGTTCAGTAATTTCATCTTCTACAATAGATTTTTCATTATTATCTTCTTCTTCACTACTAGTAATATCATCTACAATAGATTCAATCTCACTAATAGAATCTTTATCATCATTTAAAATATCTTCTAAGGATTTAGATCCATTACTGTCAAAATTTTCATCATAAATATTTGGAATTAAGGAATCTAACCCTTTACCAAGACCACCAGCCATCTAATCACATCCATAATGCTTATACTCAATTAACATTAGATTCATTTAAATTATCTCTTTCTAAAATCTCTTCAGCTAATTTTAAATAAGCCTTAGTTCCAGTACTTTCAGGATCATAAACCAAACATGGTTTACCGAAACTTGGAGCTTCAGCTAATCTAATGTTTCTAGGAATAAAAGTTTTAAAAAGTAAACCATTATCATCAAAATAATTTTTAAGTTCTTTGTAAATATCCCTACTTAACCTTGTTCTTTTATCATACATAGTAAGTAGAATTCCTTTTATTGGAGTTGGACTTTTAAGTCTTTTTTCAACAAGTTTTATTGTATTAATCAAATCCGCAACTCCTTCAAGCGCATAATATTCAGCTTGAATCGGTATCAATACACTGTTTGATGCTATAAGAGCATTAACAGTTATAACACCTAATGAAGGAGGTAAATCAATGAAAATATAATCAAATAATGGAACAACATCTTTAATAGTTTTTTTTAAAATATTATGGTAATTTTCTTGATTACTTAACTCTACACCTGCTCCACTTAATGACATGTTACTGGGAACAATGAATAAATTTTTTATGAAGGTTGGTTTTGTAACTTTCTTGATATTAATATCCCCAATAATAGCATCATAAATCGTGTTTTCCAATCTATTTTTATCGATTCCAAAACTTGTTGTTGCATTAGCTTGAGGATCCATATCTACAACCAAAACAGTTTTACCCAATAGGGCTAACGAAGTTGCAGTGTTTACAACAGTTGTTGTTTTTCCACACCCACCTTTCTGATTCATTACAGCTATGACTTCACTCATTAATAATTCTCCTTAAACTTAAAGGACGTTTAATCCTATCAAAACGTAAAAACATGACTAAGATATAAGTTATAACTTATATCTCATAACTTCAATGAAATAAATTATAAGTTAAATATTATGAAGTGTAACCTCTAATTTATCACTTAAACATTTTAAGTTAAAAGATATAACTTTTAAGGGACAAGTTATACCTTTTACCTTAAAAGGAATAAATTATAAGTTATTTGGGACAAGTTAGAACAAATAACTTCTAACGTATAAATTATTATTGATAAGTTAAAAGGTCTAAGTTCTAACTCTTAAGTTATATTTTATAACTTCTTCCTTATAAAGTATTTGTTTTCACAAATAAGTTATTAGTTATAAGTGATAAGTTAGAATAAAAAGTATTAGTTATAACTTATAAGTTATTACTTATAATAAAAAAAATTAAAAAAAATAAAAGAGTGAAAATCACTCTATTTTGCATTTTGCATTGTTCCTTCAAAGTAAGAAGCATATCCTTTCAAGTCAAGCATTCCATGACCTGAAAAATTCATGACAATAGTTTTTTCCTCACCAGTCTCCTTGCATTTCAATGCTTCATCAATAGCAACCCTGATAGCATGAGTGGTTTCAGGTGCAGGAACAATACCTTCATTACGGGCAAAGGTAACACCGGCTTCAAATACATCTTTTTGATGAACTGCCCTAGGGGAAATGTATCCTTCTTTAGTTAAAAGTGAAACAATAGGTGACATTCCATGATATCTTAGCCCTCCAGCATGAACTGATGGTGCAACAAAGTCATGGCCTAATGTAAACATCTTGAGCATTGGAGTAAATCCATTGACGTCACCGAAGTCATAATCATAAGATCCTTGAGTTAATGTAGGACAAGCGCTAGGCTCAACAGCAATGAATTCAGTGTCTGAATTGCCATCAATCTTATCCTTAAGTAATGGGAAAAATGATCCTGCAAGGTTACTTCCTCCACCGGCACAAGCAATCATTACATCAGGTTCCTCTTCAGCCTTTTCCAGTTGTACTTTCAATTCCTGACCGATAATGGTTTGATGAAGCATTACATGGTTTAAAACACTACCAAGTGAATATTTGACTTCATCATTAAGCAATGCCTCTTCCATAGCTTCGGAAATGGCCACACCTAAAGAACCGGGATGGTCCGGATTTTCCTTAAGGATTTGGCGTCCGATTTGGGTATTTTCACTAGGTGAAGCAAATACGTTACCGTTGTAAATATTCATGATATTTTTCCTGTCAGGCTTTTGGTTGAATGAAACTTTAACCATATATACTGTACATTCCAAATCTAGCATGTTACACGCTAAGGATAAAGCAGTACCCCATTGGCCCGCACCGGTTTCAGTAGTCAGCCTTTCAACTCCTTCCTTTTTAGCAAAATAAGCCTGAGGAATAGCTGAGTTCAACTTATGTGAACCAGTAGGAGAAGTATCTTCCCTTTTAAAATAAATCTTAGCTGGTGTATTTAAATATTTTTCAAGTCTTGTTGCTCTAAACAAAGGAGAAGGTCTTCCGACCTGCATATACAATTCTCTCACTTCATCTGGAATTGTTATGTATCTGTCTGGAGAAAATTCCTGTTCTAAACCAGCTTTGGTAAAAGCCTTTTGTAAGTCTGAAATTTGATCTTTTCCTTCACTGTTTTTTGGTTCTGGAAGTGGGGTAGGCAAATCTGCCAAAATATTATACCATTTTTTAGGCACTTCATCAGAATCTAATGTAATTTTATAATTCATGTTAATAAATTTTGAATAATGTACTATTTAAAACTTTGTTGTACAAATAAGTGCAATTAATATATTAATAAAATGAATACAATAAAATAATTTATGAGAATTTTAGCTATTGATGTAGGAACTGGAACACAAGACATAATGATTTATGATGATGAAAAGGAATTGGAAAATTCAATAAAGCTTGTATTGCCTTCTCCGCACCTCTTTATTTCACAGCAAATAAGGGAAATCGAAAATGACCTTTATTTCGACGGCGAAATAATGGGCGGGGGAAAAATAAAAAGAAGCTTGCAGGAGCATATGGAAAAGGGATATAAGGTAGTAATGGAAGAGATTCCTGCAAAAACAATAAGAGATAAAATATCCCAGGTTGAAGCAATAGGAATTGAAATAGCTTCACCGGAAAAGGAATATAAGGACTTTACGAAAATAACGCTGGGCGACATCAATATTACGCAACTCTCAGAGTTTTTATTAGGATATGATCTGGAATTCGATTTCGATGAGATTGCAATTGCAGTTCAAGACCATGGATACAATGAAAACATGGGCGACAGGGATTTCAGATTTGAAAAAATCAGGGAAAAGTTAAGTGAACCGATAAAGCCTGAAGAATTCTCATTTAAAGGAAACGTTCCGGATTACTACACCAGAATGAAAGCCGTTGAAAGATGCCTTGAAAATGAAGGAATAGAAATAAAACCTGTACTGATGGATACGAAATTCGCATCAATAACAGGAATGTGCTATGATGAAACAGCATCAAAATTAAACAGTTTCATTGCAATAGACATAGGAAACGGCCACACCACAGCTGCAACAATAGAAAACGGTAAAATCCAGGGAATATTTGAACATCATACATCATCCCTAACACCTGAAAGCCTTGAAAATTACATGAAAAGGTTGGCTGAAGGAATAATAACAAACGAAGAGGTTTATAATGACCACGGTCACGGTGCGCATGTAATCAATCCGATTTCAAAAATCGAAAAGGTTATAGTTACAGGCCCAAAGCGTGAACTGATTGAAAAGACAAACCTTGACTGGCATCACGCATGTCCCGGAGGGGATGTTATGATGACCGGAACGATAGGACTTATCAAGACCCTTGAGGAATTGCATGTATAAGATGGACTCACATATTCATAGTGAATATTCTCCCGATTCAAAATCAAAGCTTGAAGATATTTTTAAAGTTGCGAAAAGCAGAAATATAGATATAATAGCTATAAGCGATCACAACACTGTTGAAGGTTCAAAAAAAGCTCGGGAAATGACAAAAAATGATGATTTGCTAGTGATTCCATCAATTGAAATATCTTCACTAAACGGCCATATTTTAGGTTTCGGATGTGAAGAATACGTTGAGCGGGATTTGCCCGGCCAGGAAACAATTGATCTGATTCATGACCAGGGCGGGCTGGCAATAATACCTCATCCATACTGTTTTTACAGGCACGGCCTTTTATGCAAAGAAGACTATAAAGATTTGAAGATAGATGCAGTTGAAACAAAAAATGCTCGCTTTATAGTAGGTTACTGTAACAGTAGGGCAAAAAAACTATCCGAAAAAGAGAATTTGCCCGGACTTGGTGCCAGCGATGCCCACTACTATAAATTCGTTGGTGACTGCTATTCGAAAATTGACTGTGAAAAAGATATTGATAGTGTATTAAAAGCTATTAAAAAAAGTAAGGTAGAAGCATTTGGAAAAGGAACATCAAACATACGTTTATCCAAATACTTAATTGATTATAAAATATTAAAAAGGATTTAATTTATTTTTGAAGTTTGATTTCTATAATAGAAACATTAGTTTTTTCGTTGTTATAGTTTTCAACTTCCTCTGTGGAAATTTGAATATCTGCAACAACGGCATCCTGAATGAAACTGTTTCTAACTATTTCTGCAGTGTCAACAGCACGGCTAATGGCTTTTCCTCTAGCCCTCAATGTTACTGAATCATTATCATTGAATTGTGTTACTACAGCCAAAACATAGTTCATTACCGGTTTATTTCCTATAAATATTGTATTTTCTTCCATATTTTATTCTCCTCGTGTATTTTAAATTAAATTTCAGATCTTTGAATTAATATTAACTTATTTATTGAATCCAATACGGCCAATATACTTGCCATAACAATATCGTCATTAATTGCCCTACCTGTGGATTTGTTTCCTTCATTATCTGAAGAAATAACGAATACATCAGCTAAAGCATCAGTACCTCCATTAATAGCTTCAAGATTATATTCTTCAAGTTCAATATCCATAGTGTCCTGAATAAGTTCACGAATAGCATTCAATGCAGCGTCAACCGGACCGACACCAGTGTTTGAAGTTTCCTTTTCAACTCCATCAATTTCCAGCTTTACGGTAGCAGTAGGGGAAACTATAGCTCCACATAATAACCCTAAACCTTTCAATTTAATAGGTGTCTCACGTGCTGCAGCAAGTTCTGTCAGTGCAATAGCTTTCAAATCATCGTCAGTTACACATTTTCCCCTGTCGCCCAAAGCCTTAATCTGTGCAAATACCTTATCAAATTGTTCATTATTTAATTCTATATGATAATTTTTTAATTTTGATTTTAAGGCATTTGCTCCTGTATGTTTTCCTAAAAGAATTTTTCTGGAATGACCTACCAATTCTGGGGAAATAGGTTCATATGTAGATGAATTGTTTAAAATTCCGTGAACATGAATCCCTGATTCGTGGGCAAAAGCATTGTCGCCAACAATCGGCTTATTGACTGGCATTTTGATACCTGTAAGTCTGCCTACGAATTCCGATAGGCTATACAATTGAGAAGTGTCTATGTTTAAATTAATTCCATAGGCAGTTTGTAGAGTAACAACAATCTCTTCAAGAGAAGCATTTCCTGTACGTTCACCAATACCATTGACTGTGACATGAGCCTGATTGGCACCACATTCAATGGCCGTTAAAGTATTAGCCGTGGCCAATCCAAAATCATTATGGAAATGAACGCTTATTGGAACTTTAAAATTACTTTTAATCCCGGTTATTAATTCTCTTGTTATGATTGGAGTCAAAACTCCGACAGTGTCTGGAATATCTAAAAAATCAGCGCCAGCAGCAACAATTTCCCTGTAAATATCCAAAAGGAAATCATATTCAGTTCTTGTAGCATCCTCTGCTGAAAATTCAACGCTGAGGCCATAATCCTTGGCATATTCCACTGCCTCAACTGCTGTTGCAATTGTAGTTTCCTTAGACATTTTCAATTTATATTCCCTATGCAATGGAGAAGTACCTAAGAAAATATGAATATAATCCAAATCAGCATCCAAAACTGTATCAATGTCATTTTTAACGCTTCTGGCCAAACCTACAATAGTGGAATCCAAATCTAAAGATTTGATTTCTTTTGTGGCTTGAAATTCACCACTGGATGCTGCCGGAAAACCAGCTTCAATTTTATCTACACCCAGATTGTTGAGTTTCTGTGCAATCTGAATCTTTTCATCTACTGTAAGAGCGACGCCTGGAGTCTGTTCACCGTCCCTGAGAGTAGTATCAAAAATATAAATCTCATCAGCAAGATTCATATTCTCTTTAATTATTGTTTCTATATCATCGCCGTACATAGTAAATCTCCATGAATATTAAATGATTATTTTTATTATAAATACTTATCGTTTATTTAAAATAGTAATGAAATGATAAATATATATAAAAATAGCAATAAGCTATTAATAATGTACATATTAATACATTACTAAAAAATTTAAGTTTAAAGACATATATTAATCTTTTAAATAAGAAAATATTTCTCCAAAAAATCTAAATTTTGAATAAAATTTAAAATTATATAAAATGATGTATATACAATTATATTAATCATGAGTATAAAATACCTTGGTATTTTATTTTAAATTCTACTTCAATTTTTTACTAGACTATTGATTAACTATCAATTTAATCAACCATTACGTTAAGAAAAATGTAGGTATGATATTGATGAAAAATCAATAAGATAATATTTAATCAAAACCTAAAATATTAATATGAAATTGGGATTTACAACATTGTGCATGTTTATGGAAGACAACATGAAAATCATTGAGGCCGCCCATGAGCATGACTTTGAAATGATAGAAATTCTTGGGGAATCACCGTTTTTTACGAAAGACGATACTATGACCTATAAGGACTGCGGACTGGAAGTGTGCATACATGCTCCAACAGTTGACATTAACATTGCCAGCCTGAATTCGGGCATCAAGGCCGAAAGCGTGAAGCAGATGAAGGAATGCATTGACTATGCAGAAAGCATCAACGCCCGTGCAATAACACTGCATGCAGGAAAAATCGGTAGAAATGATCCTCCGCTTAGAAAACAGGCTCTCGAATTTGCATGCGAAAGCATTTCAGAACTGGTCGATTATGCAGAAAACGTGATTGTTTCCGTTGAAAACATGCCAGTGAGACCAGTATTTCTTGGAAACACAATTGAAGAAATTGAAATGTTTAAAAGCGAATGCGGATGCGGAATCACAATTGATGTCGGACATGGAAATACAACAGGAAACAATGAGGAACTGTTGGAATTAAAAGGAATTACATACTGTCATTTGAATGATAATGACGGCGTGAAAGACCAGCATATAGCTTTGGGTGATGGAACCCTGGATTTAAAACTGTTAAAAAATGTTGAAAGAGGAATAATAGAGCTAAATAACTTCGATAATATATTGAAAAGCAAAGAAGTAATTAAAAATCAATTTGAGTAACTTCCCTTATGCTTTCAATGATGTAGTCTGTCTTATCCATCAGCTTAGGAGATACTTCTTCCTGCTGTTCAATGGTCAGTACGCTGACGTCAGCTCGTTTAAATGCCAGAACATCGTTTAGACCGTCACCAACCATCATTACCTTATAGCCGTCATCCTGAAGAGACTTGACCACTTCACACTTGCCACGGGTGGAAACGCTTCCATGGGCATTGTCCTTATTGATATCCAGCATGTCGGCAAGCCTGTTAATGGCTCCTTTTCTGTCACCTGAAGCCAATACGATTTCACATCCCTGAGACTTTAAGCTGTTAACAGTGTCAACCACACCGTCAAAGAGTTTGCCTGCTGAAGTTATCGTGTAGGCAATGATTCCAACATCCATATCTAGAATAACCGCTGATCCATTGCACAGCTCCATATGAGGAACCTTTTGTCTTAATATTGGAAATCCATCTGTGATATCAGCCACTACAGCTGACTTTTCATTGAATAGGATTTCTTTAACCTCTTCTTTAGTAGTTTCAAAATTTGTGAAGCTCACATCAAAATCAATGCTGAATTCCTTTATAACATCGGACAACAGTGTATTTGAATCTAACTCCAATAGCTTATTTGTATTGTACTGAAGGACAACCAATGCCAAAGAATCAGTTTGGTCAATCAAATCAAGGGAATTGATGTCAGTGAATATATTGCCTGAAATGACATCCTTGATAACCCTATAGCGCTCAATCAATGTTCCTGAATTATCAAACACAACAGCCTTATTCATATTTAATAATAGCTTTTTGTTATTATTTAAAAGTTTTCAGAAATTAGTTATAAGTTATAAGTTATAATGTAAAAATTAAAAAAAAATAAAGAAGAGTTATAACTAATAAACACTGATGTTTAAATAAGTTAAAACTCCATCATTTGAATTAGTTTCTGGAATATCAATAGGCTCAATAACAGGTTCATTTAACGGATATTCAACTGGCATTACTGTCAGAGGATCATTATGGAAATTATACTTATTCAAATCTTCAGGAAGAAGAGAGTGATGTTCCTTGAAATACTCATAAGGAGTAGTATGATTTAAATATTGAGCTTGACGGTTATAAAGACTTTCAGGAATTAAACCATCATGTTCAACAGTAAACAACACTTCATCATAAGTATAAGCAAAAAAATCATCATCAATAGTGCCGACAGGTGCCATATCGTCATGTCCATGACAAATTAAATTTTGAGGAAGTGGTTTTGTAATTTCACCTATAGGAATATAAAGACCACATTCAGCACATTGTGTATATTTATCCGTTGTATTCAATTTATTATTGATATTGAAAGAGATATGCTCTCCATTATAGACATGATACTTTGAATCGTCAGCAGAGTTAGAATTGACACCTCTAGATGGTAAAACAGCATCACTGACTTTTTCTGCAATATCCTCTTGAGAAATTACCTTATCTACGGATCCATTGGAATTTGTTATTGAATCAGATTGAGTAGCATCGTCTAAATCGGAAATTGTATTAACTTCATTAAGATATAATGCATATCCTCCAGAAATGAAACATATTACGAGTATTACTGCTAAAACAGCTGTAATTTTTTTAATATTATCACCTCTTGAATTCGTGTTAAATATTTTATACATTATGGTATATATATCTTACTAAATAATATCTGCAATGCCAATGAAAAATTGATTTGAAAAAACCAAGTTATATAAATATTAAAAAATAAACCTATATTTATTATATTTATGTAAGGTGTTTTAATGAACGTTATTGAAAAATTAAATTCCATCAAAAATGGAGAATTAACCGCTAAGGAAAATGTTGAAGACTTCCTTAAAGTTATTAAAGAAAAAAATGACTCCATTAATGCTTTCATTGAATTAAACGAAGAAAATGCATTAAAACAAGCAGAAGCTATTGATGCAAAAATAGCTAATGGAGAAGAAGTTGGAAGCTTAGCCGGTTTAGTGTTTGGAATTAAAGCAAATATTAATGTAGAGGATATAATCATTTCTGCAGCTTCAAAAACATTGGAAGATTACTATGGAAGTTACAATGCAACTGTTGTCGATAATATATTGGCAGAAGATGGAATAATTATCGGTATTGCAAATATGGATGAGTTTGCGGCCGGTAGTTCAACTGAAACTTCCTATTATGGACCGACCCAAAACCCTAACGCATTAGGCAGAATCCCTGGCGGTTCATCAGGCGGTAGCGCTGCAGCTGTTGCGGCCGGAATGTGTGACATTGCATTAGGTTCAGATACAGGAGGATCCATCAGAAACCCTGCATCCCATTGTGGTGTCATCGGATTCAAACCTACATACGGTGCCGTTTCAAGACAAGGATTGCTTGACCTGTCAATGAGTCTGGATCAAATAGGTCCTTTTGCAGAAGACGTCAGCGGCATCGCACTTGCATTGAACACTATCGTTGACTATGATGAAACCGAATGTACTACCTTGAACTGGCAGGAACCTGATTTCACAGAATGCCTGGAAGACAAATCCCTGGAAGGCATGAAAATAGCAATATGTAAAGACTTCATTGAAGTAACAGACGATGAAATCAATAAAACCGTCAACAAAGCTATTAACAAATTGGTTGATGCTGGTGCTGAGCTTGTGGAAGTGTCCTTTGACCATATTGACTTATGTTTACCTACCTACTACCTAATCAATTATGTTGAATTCTTCTCAGCTACAAGAAAATACGATGGAAGGGAATACGGTTCCAGAATCGAAGAAGTCTGTGGAGACGAAGTTTTAAGAAGAATAAAAATCGGTTCCCATATTGCGCAAGCTGAATTCAGCGGAAAATACTATAAAAAAGCACTTCAGGCAAGATCACTTATCCGTAACGAAATCAATGCTATGCTTGAAAACGTTGACTTGATTGTAGGTCCGACCGTGCCTAAACTTCCGCACGAAATCGGTGAAGAACTGGACACTATGGAAATGTATGCTTACGATGTATTAACAGTTATTGCTAACCTTGCAGGTATCCCGGCAGCAAGTATCCCTGCAGGAACCGTTAATGACATACCAGTAGGTCTTCAAATACAGGCTAAACCATTAGAAGATGAAAAAATTGTTAAAGCAATGGCTGTATTTGAAAATACTCAATAATTAATGGGTTTTTTAACCCTAACCATTTTATTTTTTTACAATTAACCATTAAAGTAAAAATACTAAAATAGTACTTAAATATAGTATATTTAATATGAATTTTACACTTGAAATGTATGTCTAAAAAAACTTTAAAAATTATGAAAATCATAAGTCTATTTGAGGTTATTTTATGACAAAAATTGGACTTGCTTATGTAAAAGGTGCGGTTCCAGGATTTGAACAGTTTGGAAATTTACCGACAGATATCGTCAAGGAAAACGGTTTGGTTAATGGAAACAAAGCAAGCGATGAACTTGACGCATTGATTATACCTGGAGGAACGTTGATAGAATCCAATGACATTAATATGGAGTTGAACAGGGAAATCCTGAAAATGGCCAAACAGGGAAAACCTATTATCGGAATATGCGCCGGTTTTCAGCTGCTTTCAAATCAGATAGATATAGGGAGAAAATCAGAAGTTCCAATCATAAAAGAGGGACTGGGATTAATCGATGTTGAATTTTCACCGCTGATTACAAGCGACAGGGTAGTAGCTAAAGTTTATGACAACTCATTTATAACAAAAAATCAAAACGAGGATGTTAAGGGATTCCATACACATACATATGGAAAGGTTGTTGGTGATGCAAAGCCTCTGTTTTACTCAAAAGTCCAAAGAATGAATTATGGAGACACCAATAAGGCCGGAGACTATAATATATTTTCCGGAGCATGCAATGACGATGGAAATGTTATCGGTACAATGATACACAACATTTTAGATGAAAATCCGATTATTGTAGAAAATTTCCTCAATCAAATAGATGCAACGGATGTCGAAGAAATTTACAATAGAAACAAAATTGTGAAAGAGTATATTCTCTCGGAAGTTGGAATCGGCACAAATATAAAGATACCTCAAGTGAAAATTAACGACAAACCTAAATTCCTAATGATAGGAAGTAACGGGTCCGATTCCGGAAAAACATTCATATTGACAGGTTTGGCCGGTGCATTAAGAAAAAGGGGCTATAAGGTAGCGCTTCTGAAAGTTGGCCCTGATGTCCGTGATATTATACCGGGATTATATTTGACAAAAGATTACATGAATGACTTCAGCTCAATAAAAATAGGACACCTTGGATGGAGCGACATAGAATCTACAGTAGCCAGACTGAATTCTTCAGACTATGATATTGTACTGATTGAAGGAGTAATGAGCGTATTTACCGGTTTACTGAATGAAAAGGTTCCATTTTCAGCAGCTGAAATAGCAATGTCATCAAATATACCTATGCTTCTGATATCTGGTGTTAACAAGGGAGGAATTGAATCCGCTGCAGTAGATTTGGTAGCACATGCGAACATGCTTGAAAAATTTAATGTAGATGTTAAGGGAATTTTATTGAATAAAGCATATAATGAAAATATATTCGAAAATGTCGTCCCATATATTCGCAACAATTCAAATGTCGATGAAGTGTTAAGCGTTGGAAAGCTTAAGCTTGAAACCAGAGGATTTACGCCGGAAATTGAAATAAGATATGATCTCTTTACAAAAGCCGCCCTTGATTTGGTAGAGAAATCGCTTGATATCGACAAAATTGCCGATATGGCTCAGGAAGTCAAGTTCAATCGCATAATTCCATTTGAAGAAATTAAAGATAAGGTGATATAATGGCACTTAATTTAAGCCCTGAACAGGGAGTTAAACTAACAAAAAAAGACAGGGTTCAGGTTGCAAGGAAAATACGCCAGGGCTGGAAAGCTAACTGTCTGATTCCCGATTACGTATTTGATGAAAACGGAGATATACAGATAGGATCCGATAAAAACCGCCGCGTAGTCAAAAAAGTCAAGATACTAGATGACGGAATTCATTTTGAAAAGGCTCTAAAAAGCAAGACACTGAGAGTTCCATGGGACAAAATATCCCTTATTGAACCGACAAAAGAGGTCAGGGACGGTTTAAAAATAGGAATGTATGATGGAAAATACGTTGTATTCAGCATTTATAATTCATATAAGATACAACAAATTACTCAATTTATAATTGAGCATATTAAAAATAAAAAAATGGATAATACTAACATGTACAGTTAGTATTCTTCTAAATATTTTTTAATGATATCGTTTCCTCTAAGAAGGACCAAATCATTGTCTTCAGCATATTTTTTTGCATCATCGAATGATGTAGCCTGACCGGTTTCACCATCCATCATTTCACAAACGACACAAACAGGAGTGACCCCTGCCATTTCACACATTGCAAGACCGATTTCAGTGTGTCCTCTTCTGTTTTTGACAGTGTCAACTGCTCCTCTTAAAAGACAGACATGACCTGGTGATCTGAAAGTTTTTCCGAATTCGTCAAATCTTTCATCCCTGAACATTTTAGCCATTTCACTAATGGTCATTGCCCTGTCGTGGTCTGTAACACCTGTGAATGATTTTCTGTGATTTACCCAAATTGAAAATGATGACCTTTCATCGTATGGAATGTCATTAGGAGCAAGTTCAGCTAAATTTGGATACTTTTCAGTAGCCGCTTCCATAATGTCAACCATAAATGGCAAGTTGATTTCATCACAGAATTTGGAACTGATACAGTTACAGATTAATCCGCCAGCATCATTTCTCATAGTAGCTATGGATTTTGGAGTTACAAACTCAGAAGCGATAATCATGTCGATTTCGCCTTCTCTGTCATCATTGTCGTATACTAAAATAAATTTACCTTGTCTTAAGGCTTCAAAACCTTTTTCTAAATCTGTTTCTTGATTCATAGTAATGTCTCCTTGTGTACTAGAACCAGGGCTAAAAAATAATCTACTTATTCTCTTTCATCCGGACTGTCACCGTCGGTTTTGGAATCTCACCAAATCAACACATTTCCTTCGTGCTCGTGGACTTATTTTGTTAAAATCACCACCGGTGGAGAATTTCACTCCGCCCTGAGAACGTATTAAAAAATATATCAGTTATGTATAAAATACTTTGTGGTTTAATTATATTAACTAATATTTTTCAGATATTGCTGTGAATCTTTAGGAAAGATATACTTATAATACTCTAAAAAAGAATTAGCAGGTAATTTCCTTTTTTTATTAAGCATGTCATTCCAAATAGAATTTGCTTCTTTTTCTGTAATAATTTGATTTTCAAAAGAAATGGCAATAATCATGGATGAAGTTAAAAGAGTTAAATTGAACCTCTCCTGCTTGCAGAAGCAGGAGATTCTTAGGCCATACATATAGTTTCTATTTCGTGACTACTTAATATATTTTTTAAGTATTTTTGTGGTAGTATATGTATGAAATCTACTAAGCTTGGCACCGATGAACCAGCGGCGCGTAGACCTTCGTCTAAAATATTTATTGCTGCATTTAAATCACGTAATAAATGTGTGTGGCAGTGTGGGCATTCCCATTCTCTTTCGTGACGACCTAAGTCATGGTTTATTTCACCACAGATGCAGCATTTTTTACTTGAGGGGAACCATCTGTCGATTTGTACGAATTCTCTGCCATACCATTGTGCTTTGTATCGTATCATTTCAATTAGTTTTCCCCATCCGATTTCGTGTATGCTTCTGCTGAGGTTGCTTTTAAGCATACCCTTAATGTTTAGCGTCTCCATTGCTATGAATTTGCAGTTTTTAACTATATTGTAGCTTATTTTATGATAATAATCATTTATAGTGTTGTTTTTCTTGTTTATCCATTTGTGTAGTTTTTTGATGGTTTTTTTCCAGTTGGATCCGCCTTGTTTTTGTCGTGCTAGTTTTTGTTGGTAGTATTGTATTTTTTCATTTATTCTTTTTAGGTCTGGTTTGGCTATCACTGTTCCTGTGGAGAATGTTAGAAAGTCTGTAATACCAACATCTATTCCGACATATAAGCCATATGGTGAGAACTCTTCACGTGGTTCTATTTTGTTGAGTTGGTATGCTATGCAAACATACCAATGACCATTTTCCTTTTTAATGGTTGCTTCCTTGATTTTACCATCTATGTTTCTTTTATGTTTGACTTTGATGTATCCGAGTTTGTTTATGCGTAGTTTATCTTTTTCCCATCTTAAAGATCCTTTAATTCCTTCTTTGGTTTTATAATCGTTGTTTCTTAGTGTTATGGAGTTTACCGGATTTCTTTTCACTGATTTGAACTTGGGAAATCCTGTTCTGCGATCATAGTATCCGTCATAGGCTTTTATTAATCTGTCTGTTGATGCTTGAAGACATGTGGAGTCAGCTTTTTTTAAAAAAGGCTTTTTATCTTTTAGATATTTTACTGTATCCTGAGTATAGCTGCGGTTTACTTTGAATTTAGTACCTATTCCAAATTCTTTTACGAAATTAGTGCGATAAATACTAAATTCTAATGTTTTGTTATAAACATAAGCACAAGCACGCAGATTAAACTCCAAAACCTTTTCCAGTTCCTCATCAGGAACAAACTCACATTTATCCGTCAAAATAAAAAAATTTTCACACATAATAAAACAAAACTCAACCCCTTTATATAACCAAATATTTATTTAAACACCATATATTCTAACTATTAAGAAAAAAACATGGAAAATAAAATGAATTGACCTATTTAATAAAAAAAATCAAATTAATATCCATTAATCCATGCATATATTCTCTAAAATATATTTATAATACCCACACATATAAAGAACTTATCCAAGCATTTGACAAGAAATAAATATTTTACATCATGAAAAAATAAGATGCATAATCTAAAAAAAAATATATGATGCCTTTAAAGTGCAATTCATCTCCGGCTTGCAGAAGCCGGAGAATTCTTGCACAAAAATGTTAAATTTTTTTACATAACCTTTTACATCACTTAGATTATTAGAAGCTATAATTCCATCATTTACTATAGCATAAGATAATGCGGCAGCTTCACCTTTTCCAACAACCTTAAAATTATCCCAATATCCATTTTTAATACATTTATATTTTGTATACTCTTCAGAAAAAATATCCATATTTATAATCTTTACAAAACCTGAACTAATAATATCATTAAATGATTTTTTGAGCATAGGATCATTGCATAACAGAATTAACTCATCATATGCAGGTTTTGAATATTAATTTCCTTAAATAGCTTTTTTAATATAAAAACTTTATCAATTACTAAAAAAGTAAAAAAACAATCGGTATCATAGAATACTTGTTTCTTAAACAAAAGAAACACCCCTTTTTATTATTTGTATATGATATCCGCTCTATAATTTCTAATAAAAATTTCATCATGCATTCCTTTAGAAATTTTATTTTTACTAAAAACTTCTTCAGTCAAAGGAATAATAGAACCTAATGAATAAAAGTGTTTATTAGATGGAGATGGCTCATATAATTCAGTGTCAAATCCTAATTTTTTAGAATTTTTTATAACATTTAGTTTAAATTTTTTGAATTCATCAAGTGAAATTAAATCTTCTTTTCTTAATCTATTCAATAGATGTGAATGGCTAATTTGAAAAAATTGTTCACATTTAATCATATCTTTTAAATCCCAATTTATAATATTATTTCGATAAATATAATCAGATAATGCACAATCAGGCATTAATAAAGAAGATGCGAAATTATTAGCATTTATTTCACTCTCAATATTAATATTATCAGTGCAAACAATCCATCCGTCTGATTTTTCATGGAGTAAATGATATAATTCATGAGCAAAAGTGAAAGTTTGTCTGCCTTTAGAATGAGTTGAATTAATTAAAACCAAATAATCTGTACTATTTTTTGAACAACATCCACTGATAAATTGGTCCATTTCTAACCATTGAATAGTTAAATTATTAATCTTATCTAAACAAATAGAAAAAATATTCAAAGGAGAATAACTATCAATACCCCATTTTCTTCTTTGTTTCAATGCTAAATCATCAATATCGTTTTTTAACATTAGACTACTCCTCATTTAATTCTCTAAGTAATTTCAAATAATTCATTGTTTCATTGATTTTAGCAATTACATTTAAATCAACATTTTTATCAATTCTAAAAGCAATTTTAGGGGCAGTATATTCATCAGATTCACCTAAAATATATTCAGGAGAACAATTATAGAGTAAACAAAGTTTATCCATTAAATCCAAATTTAAATTTCGTTTATCCCTTTCAATTTTAGATAAATTACTCTGATCGATACCTAAATAATTACTAACCTGTTTTTGAGAAAATCCATGATCTTTACGTAATTGTTTAAGTCTACTAATATTTTCTTCCATTTTAATTACCTAAATAAATATATATTAATTATATAATTATATGTCATATTAATATATTTAAATTTATCTAAAAATAGGTCAAAATTCAATGCTTACGATATCGCCATCTTCAAGATTCAGCTCATCTCTCAATTTCTTCTCAGCAATAAATTCAAGATAGTTTTCAGTGTGTTCGGTTTTCGCCGGGAAAACTATTGCGCCTTCAACATCGTCATTTAAAACAGCTTTAATGTATTTGACAGCACCAAAACCTTCATCAGGCTTAATAATATTTTCGCAGCTGTCCTTAACCTCATTAATTTTGTCTAAATGTTCTTCCGGCACTATAATATTCAATGTTCCTGGATATGGTTTAAAACCGCAATTTTTGATAAAATTATTAACATAAAAATCCTGAGAAAGGAAAAATGCCGCTTTTCCCAAACCCGTTGTTACTTCACCATCAAGTTTCATCAAATAACCTCTTTATTGATTATATCAATTAACATATTTATATTAATTATTAAAAACAAAGATAATTATTAACAAATTAGATGAAAGGTATTAAAATGGAAGTTAAAGAAATTCAAACAGATGTGTTAATTGTAGGGTCCGGTGGAGCCGGTTCAAGGGCAGCTATTGAAGTTGACGATGCTGGACTTAAGGCTACAATTGTATCAAAAGGACTATCATTCAGATCAGGATGTACAGGAATGGCTGAAGGAGGATATAATGCAGTTTTTAAGGCTGTTGATGAAGAAGACTCAATCGATGCCCACATCAAGGATACATTAAAAGGTGGAAGCTATCTGAATGATGAAAAATTGGTCAATATATTAGTTAATGAATCTCCTAAAAGATTAATTGACTTAGAAAATTATGGTGCACTGTTCGACAGGCAGGAAAACGGTAAAATTGCACAAAGGCCTTTTGGTGGCCAGACATACAGAAGAACATGCTTCCAGGGAGACAGAACCGGTGCTGAACTTTTAAATGCATTGAAAGAAGAGATTATCAGAAGAGACATTGAATGCATTGAAGAAGTCATGATAACCTCCTTAGTTCAGGACGGCATCCAGGTAATAGGAGCTACCGGATTTGACCTGAAAGATTCCAGCATTATCTATTTCAAGGCAAAAGCTGTAATATTTGCAAGCGGAGGAGCCGGCCAGTTATACCCTGTAACTTCCAATACCTTTCAGAAAAACGGGGACGGCTTTGCAATAGCATACAGGGCCGGTGCAAACCTAATTGATATGGAACAGGTTCAATTCCACCCAACAGGAATGGTAACACCAGAATCCAAAAAAGGAGTTCTTGTAACAGAAGCCGTGAGAGCTGAAGGCGGCAAGCTACTGAACAAGGATGGCGAACGCTTCATGGCAAAATATTCTCCTGAAAAAATGGAGCTGTCAACACGTGATGTGGTTGCAAGATCAATCTATCAGGAAATCATCGAAGGAAGAGGCAGCGAGCACGGTGGAGTTTACCTTGACATTTCACACCTTGACGATGATTTGATTGATGAAAAGCTGGAAACAATGGTCCTGCAGTTTGAAAATGTTGGCGTTGACATCAAACATGAACCTATAGAAGTTGCTCCGACGGCACATCATTTTATGGGCGGAATTAAAATAAATACTGATGCATCAACATCACTTCCAAATCTCTTTGCCTGCGGAGAGGTCTGCGGCGGAGTCCATGGTGCCAACCGTTTAGGAGGTAACGCTCTGGCCGATACTCAGGTATTTGGAAAAATAGCAGGTGAAAGCGCTGCAAAATCTGCAAAGGAAAGTGAACTTAAGACAAATGAGGAGATGTTTTTAGCTGAAAAGCAAAGAATTGAAGGGTTAATAAAACCGGGTTCCATTAAAGCATCTGAATTTAAGGAAAACATCAAAAAGCTGATGTGGGAAAAAGTAGCTATTGTGCGTGAAGAAAAGACTTTAAACGAAGCCCTTAAGCAACTGCAGGAAATGCAGAAAGACCTGGATAATATTGATGTATCTGACAAAAATCAGTATAACAGTGAGTTAATGACTGCATTGGAAGTAATCAATATGGTTGAAACCTGTATTCTGGTTGTTAAATCAGCTATATTGCGTCGTGAAAGCAGAGGCGCTCACTTCAGAAGCGATTTTCCCAAAAGCAATGATGCCTGGAAAAGAAGTATTGTTTTAAACAAAAATAAAATAAAATTTGAAGCAAGATAAAAAAAAATTAGAGAGCTTTTTTAAGCTCATCTATTGCAATTCTTGCTTTTTCATAAATTTCTTGCTCATCCAATGTAGTCAGTTTCTTGTTTTCCATTAATATTTTACCATTACAGATTGTAGTGTCTACATTAGACCCGTTTGCTGAATAAATAATATTAGAACTTAATTTAGAACTGTCCGGAACCATGTTGGCATTATTTTTATCAATTAAGATTAAGTCTGCCTTTTTGCCGACTTCAACAGATCCAATTTCATCATCCAAACCAAGAGCCTTTGCACCGTTGATTGTTCCCATTGCCAATGCCTCATCGGACGTGAGAACCTTAGGGTCAAGAGTTGAAACCTTTTGAAGTAAACTTGCTGTTTTCAATTCCTCAATCAGATCCAAGTTATTGTTTGAAGATGCGCCGTCAGTTCCGATTGAAACGCAAATATCGTTTTCAAGCAATTTGGATACGGGAGCTATTCCTGAAGCCAGTTTCATGTTACTGCAAGGGTTGTGTGAAATTTTAACATCATTTTTCTTGATGATTTCTATTTCATCATCACTCAGCCATACGCAATGTGCACAGACTACATCAGGACCTAAAAATCCGATTGAATCGAGGTATTCAAAAGGCCTTAATCCCTTTTCGGCTGAAACATCATTGATTTCCTTCTGAGTTTCGCTTACATGAATGTGAATCTTCATTCCGGTTTCATCAGCTAATCTGCGAACTTCCTTCAATAGCTCTTCTGAAGCTGTATATGGTGAATGCGGTCCGAAAAATACTTTGATTCTTCCGTCAGCAGTATCATGACAATTCCTAAATAAAGTCATGTTCTCTTCAATTTCAGCTTTTCTTTTTTCCTCATCACCAAAGTCAATCATTCCATATGACAATACTGCCCTTATTCCTGACTCATCAACGGCTCTAGCAACATCTTCCATGTAAAAGTACATGTCTGAAAATGTTGTGGTACCTGATTTGATCAATTCAACGGCTCCTAAAAGAGCACCTATATAACAATAATTACCATTAAGATTTGCTTCCATAGGCCATATATTATCATTTAACCATTCATCCAGAGCCAAATCATCTGCCAATCCTCTGAACAATGTCATTGATAAATGGGTATGTGTATTTACAAATCCAGGAAGCAAAATTTTTCCTGTTGCATCAATTGTTTTATCTGCTTTTTCATTTTTTTCATCAGAAATTTCAGAAATCAAATCATTTCGTATTAATATATCCTGTGGATTGTCATAAGTCTTTTCAGGATTTAAAATTAATGCATTTTTAATCAGTATCGTATTATCTGCCATAATAACACCCAAAAA
>NZ_JAZUMY010000044.1:0-3921 GCF_045603845.1 Methanobrevibacter sp. | reverse complement strand
CAGAAACTATAAAATTGAGTATAGCTGCTGTACCACTCATTACACCACAAGTTCCTGTTGTAACTACATCAACTTCATCAAAACTTGGAGTGTTACCTTCTTTAATAAGTTTTTTAAACTCTTCTGCCGTGTAGATATTGGCATCACCGTTTTCAATCTTTTGATTGATCTGGCTAATAGTTCTTTGATTAGTCAATTTCACTACTCTCCTAAACTTTTCTTATTTTCCAATTTGGTTCTTCTTTAAGACTGTAAAGCCTTTAAAGGTTTAATATCATCACTGGAATCCATGCCCGAGTTTAGTGTATTATCCAGTAGGATGAAATAGACTAAGCTTTGTAAAGTAAATTTTTAATTTTACCAAAGCAATCTAGGATTTAATCAATTTCATCATTTGATTTCGCCCGATTTTATCAATTGATATCTTTCACCTTCTAATATATTCTCATGATAAAGAAGAGTTGATATTTAGATAAACTATCCATTCCATTTAATTTTTTAAATTTATAGATAGAGACTTTAAAATATCACAATAGTTATATTTTTAACTTATAGTATTTAAATATAACAATAGTTAACTTTAATGGGAAAATATATCACAAAAAAATAAACTCAAAATATGAAAAATGTAATGTTGTTCAAGGTGAAACAATGGCAAAAGACTATCATGTAATCGAAGCTTTAGGTAAAACAGAAGTAGTAATAGAAAATGGAGAAGTAACCTCAGTTGGAGAACCCCTTGTTGATTTCTGCCCTATTTTTTATAAAATTGACGGTGCCGAACATCTAACTAAAGATTTCATAAAATGGAATATGGAAAAAAGGATTCGGGAATTTGGGATGTGCACACCTCAAAGAGTAGTGAAGATGAAAGATTTCATGAGTTTTGGAATATCTGAAATTCTAAGAACAAACATTGAATTGGGATTGATTGACTGTGTTGTTGGCGTGTGCGAAGGTGTTGGAACATTGCTGATGACAGATCCGGAAATTATTCAGGGCGTAGGTGGTCGGGTATCTGCACTTATTAGCACTACTCCAATACCGGAAGTTATTGAACAAGTTGGAATCGAAAATGTATTAAATCCAGAAAACGCTGATTTAAACCCTATAAAAGGATTGGAAATGGCAATTGAAAGAGACTATAAGAATATTGCAATTACCATTCTGCCATCAAAATCAATTGAAGAAATCGGCCAATATCCTTTGCCCGATGGTGTAAATACATATATGTTTGTAGCGCACACCACAAATGCGAGTCTAAAAGAAGTGGAAACTGCATTTAAATACTGTGAAGTCATTACTGCTTGTTCCTCTAAAAATGTTAGAGATTACGCTGAAAAAGAAAAATCATACTATTCCGGCTCCAAGGTTCCTATTATTGCAATTACTGAAAAGGGCAGGGAATTCTTAGACAATAGGCTTGAGAAAATTGGTAAACCACTGACAACCAATGATTATCCAATGAACAAAGAGGAACATTCCAAACCATTAGTATAAAAAAGGAAAGATGAATTTAATAAATATTTGGAGATTCAATAGATTCTCCTAATATTTTCAAACGCTTTTTCAATATATTCATCTTGGTTCATATCTTCACATGCTTTTTTTGAAAAATCTAAGTCAGCATGTGTTTGCGGATATCTTGGAACTGCACTGCATCCCCCATCATCAATTTCAGATATTTTAAATGTTCCAATATCCTTTGCAATAGCAGTGATTTCTTCTTTATCCAAACCAATTAATGGAGATAATATCGGTATGTCCACACCATATCTTGTTGCAAGGATATTAGGCAATGTTTGTGAGGCAACCTGACCAACACTGCTTCCATCAACAATAGCATTTGCCCCCAATTCTGTTGCTAACTTTTCTGCTATTTTATACATTCCGGATTTACATAACACACAAGTCATTCTCTCCGGAGCTTTAGTTTTAGCAGCTTGAAGATATTCACCATAGTCTACAACTCTTTTTTTGATAGGCAATCCTTTTGCATATGTGTTTAATTGATCAACCAATAAATTAAAGTTTTCAGTTACTTTTGGGCTGGAAAATGGATCATTGTTAAAGTGAAGCGCTATGACCTCACAACCCCTTTTCATCATCAGATATGCTGCCACTGGTGAGTCAATACCGCTTGAAATTAAGGCAACAACCTTTCCCTGTGTTCCAAGAGGCAAACCTCCAGGACCTCTGATTTTTTCATGGAAAATATAGGTATCATCTCCCCTAACTTCAACAAAAATAGTCAATTCAGGATTTGTCAAATCAACCGGAGCAGATACGACATTTCTTACAACTTTTCCACAATATGCACCCATTTCCTGCGAGGTAAAGTCATGTTTTCCAACACGCCTGCATTTAATTGCAAATTTGGTGTTCTCATCAATGAGATTTTCTTTAATTAACTCTTTGACATATCCAGTTAATGTTTTTTCAATATCTTCGTAATTTGTTTTAGTTGATACTACAGGAGAATATGATACTACACCAAACACATGATTTAATTTTTCTATTCCCTCATCAAAGTTTTTTGGATGAATATATATTCTACCCTGATTTCTTTCAACTTTACATTCAAATGTTGCTTTAATATTCTTAACAAGTCTTTTTTCAAAACGTGCCCTTATTTTAGAGCTTTTTACACCTATTTCACCATATCGTGCTAGTATTAAATCATAATTCATTCAAACACTCTCTAATTTTGATATATGCTGAAAATTAATAGCAATCCCTTCAATACTAGTTAAAACATAACAGCAAGTATAACATATAAAATTTGATGTTATATAAATGTTTTTATAAGATTAATTAAAGAACAAAAGGAATTTGTTCAAAATTATAACACTTCAATATCTCTGAAAGGTTTAATTAAAGCAAAAAGTGATTTTAAAATTTTTTAATGAATTATAAGCTCAAAATAGTTTATTTTCATTTAATTCCCATAAGAAAATTATTTATAATAATAACAATTGTAATATATGATTATGCATTTTGAAGAAATTAATTTAGACGAAACACATATTCGTCTTACAACGGATTTGAAAAATCAAGAATTGAAAAAACATATCTATAAACTAAGATATTATTTAAAAGACCATATCTCTAAAAATCAAGATTTTTTACTGTCTTTAAACCCAATTAAACCAGATAATGATGATTTACATCCCATTGTTGAAAAAATGTACTATTCATCAAACTGTGCAGATGTGGGGCCTATGGCATGTGTTGCAGGAACCATTTCAGAAATGTCACTGGACTATCTAATTGAAAACGAATCGAAATATTCAATTGTTGAAAATGGTGGAGACATTGCCCTAATTAATGATGAAAAATTAATTTGTGGAATTTTTTCAAATAATGAAATTTTAGGAAACAAAATAGGTTTTGAAATAAAAGCTAGAAAAAAACCATTAGGCATTTGCACATCTTCTGGCAAAATAGGTCATTCTATTAGTTTCGGTAAATCAGACAGTGTCACTGTAATTAGCAAAAGCCCATCTATTGGTGATGGACTTGCAACAAGAATAGCTAATGATGTTATGGGTGAAACATCAGAAGATAAAGTTTTCAATGCTTTAGAAACAGCAGAAAGGTTTAAAGAATATTACCAAGGTGTTTTAATAATATCCCAAGACAATGTGGGAACAATTGGGAAAATCCCAAAAATTGTAGAAACACCGGAATTCAAGGTTAAATTATAATAATTCAGATTTTTCTAATGCTTGACGCAAGTCTTCTATAATATCTTCAACATCCTCTATACCTACCGAAAACCTAAAGAACCCATTGTTAAATTCTTCAGGATATAAGTATTGTCTTTCATCATCTTCACCAATGAATACAATTAAACTTTCATCATGCCCCAATGAAACTGCAGAGGTAATTATTTTTAAATAGCTTACAAATTCATTGTGT
>NZ_JAZUMY010000043.1:0-4027 GCF_045603845.1 Methanobrevibacter sp. | reverse complement strand
CTGACGGTAGTGAATTGTTATACAGTACTTATATCGGCGGCGACTATGGTGAATTCATTATGGGTGTTGAATTGATTGACGGCGGAGTTATTCTACAGTTCAGAACTTATTCCGACGATTTATGGGTAGCTGAAAACGCTTTCCAAAAAGTTAAAGGAGACGATTTGTATAATCCTAGTTTAGCTTACATTGGAACAATTTATGAAGACTATTATGCAAACAGAACAATCTACGACATGGATACATACTTAGCAGTATACTTATTCGGCAATATTCCAACTGCAGTAAATAAATTGGCTACCGAGTATACCAGTGTTCCTACCATTCAAGCAGGTGTCAATAACACTTTAACTTTAACAATAACTAATGATGGAACTGGAAAAGCAACTAATGTAACTGTAAAAGTATTAAACGGAAATGAAACAGTCTTTGAAACTATAATTCCTGATTATGCATTAGGTTCAAGTTACAAATTCACATTTGTAGATTCAACTATCAGGCCAATTGATGAAAACACTGCATATGGCGCAAATAATACTTTGGCTCAATATACTGTCGTTGTTGAAAATAACGGAACCGAAATTAATTCTACTGATTATTCATTCCCAGTTCGTTACAACGGTAATTTAGGTAAAGACTTGGAATACCCAACTGAATACTCCACTGAAATCAATCGTTACTATCAAATCACTGGTGATGTAATTGTTGTCAATTCAAAAGATTCAGCATATATGGGAACCGGTGTAACTTCAAGAAATGATACATTAACCGCTGATTATGAAGGTGATGTGGCTGAAGCATTGCTTTACATATCATATAATTGGGATAATGTTGCTTCTGGTGACTTTAATACATGGAATGTAACATTTAACAATGCAACCATAACTCCTATTGCAAGTTATCGTGACCAAGGTAACTTAGGTAACTATGGAAATAGAGGATATGGTTTGGTTGTTTATAATGTAACTGCTCTTGTTCAGTCCGGAAACAATAGTATTTCTATTCAAAAACTTTCCGGAAAATCTGCTGTCTATCCAAGTTCATTATTAATTTTAACCAATAATAATGAATCCACTACCACTAAAGGAGTTTACATTGCTGAAAATGCTGACTTGCTTGCAAAATCTTACAGTAAAAATCTAACTGTAGGTTCAAAATATCAGTTCTATGATATTGACGCTGATGAAGTTGTAAATGCAACATTATATGTATTTGCTGCAAGTGCTCAATCAGGTGAAGGTAATGTCGTATTCAATGATAATGTTTCAACTAATGTCTGGTCCGGTTCATCAAATTCAGTAAATGTATTTGAATTGGATATCACTGATCTTGTAAGTGAAGAAAATTCAGTATTCTTCGAATCTACAGGTTCAACTATTTTAGCATTACACCAAATTATTGTAGTTGAAAATGAAGATCATATTGTTATTAATGCTCCGGATGTTGAAAAATACTTCTCTGCTCCAGATAGATTTGTAGTAACTGTTACAAACAACAGAGGAAATGCTGTTTCCAACCAATCCGTTCAAATATTGGCTAATGGAGTTACTTATAACAGAACAACCAATGAAAATGGTACAACCAGCATTGCTTTAAATTTAAATGTCGGTGTTTATAATGTAACTACTACTGTAGGTAATGCTACAAAAGAGTCTACTGTAACTATTGTATCTACAATAAATGCAAATGATGTTACTAAAGTTTACAGAAATGCAACCCAATATTATGCAACCTTCACTGATGCTGAAGGCAATCCATTGACAAACGGCACTGTGGTAACATTCAACATTAACGGTGTAATGTATGAGAGAAAAGTTAATGAAAACGGTACCGCTAAATTGAACATTAATTTAGATCAAGGTACTTACATATTAACTGCTATTAATCCAAAAACAGGTGAAAGTTCAGCTAACACTGTTACTGTTATTCCAAAGATTGTTGAAAATGCTGATTTAGTGAAATACTACAGAAACGATTCTCAATATGTTGTTAGAGTTTTAGGTGATGACGGAAACCCTGTTGGTGCAAATGAAACAGTCACATTCAACATTAACGGTGTGATGTATGAAAGAAAAACCAACGCATCCGGATACGCTAAACTAAACATTAACTTGCAGCCTGGAACTTACGTTATCACTGCTATGTATGGCGGAAGCTTTGTAGCAAACAACATTACAGTTAAACCTATTTTAAGTGCTGAAGACGTTTCCATGAAATATCTTGACGGAACCCAATTCAAAGCTACATTGCTTGACGGTCAAGGCAATCCGTTCGCTAACCAGACTATTACTTTCAACATCAACGGTGTATTCTACAACAGAACAACCGACAGTCAGGGTATAGCCAAGTTAAACATCAGATTGATTGCCGGAGAATACATTATAACTTCAATGTATGAAAACGGCGCAGCAATCGCAAACAAAGTTACTATAACTTCTTGAGGTTAATTAATTTAACCTCTTTTTTTATTTTTCGGAGGTTTTAAAATTAAAAAGAAAATATTGTTATCATTAGTTTTGATGGTGGGATTATGTTTATGCATATCTTTTGTTTCAGCTCATCCGGGTCATGAAGGACCTCATCCTGAAGAAGTGACAAGTACTGGTGGTGAATCCAGTTCACAGTCTGTTCAGAGTGTTCCTTCCAGTTCAAGTAGTTCTTCTAGTTCTTCTGAATCTAGTAGTTCCGGCAGTTCCAGCAGTTCATCTAGCTCTGGAAGTTCTGATTCATCAGGCTCTTCTAGTAGTAATACTCAGGTAAACGATGATTCAACTGAAGTTAATGAGACAAATGATACGGCTGTAAATAATACAACATCCAATAATACAACAAACGTCACATCTCAAAGCAATAATTTTGATTTAACCACAATTGGAATAATTTTAGCAATTATTGTTGTTGTTTGTGCTGTTGGATTCATTGTCTATAAAAGAAAGTAATTTTTTCTATTTTTTTATATTTTTTTTAATAATAAACTTTAATAATAATTTCATTTATAAATTAATAATAAAGTGAAACACATGCGGGTGGAATTTTGGAGAAACCACAATTAATTAATTTTATTGCTAAAGTTATGGAGGATTCAGGTTTTAAAGTATATAAGAACTTTAAGACATCACAAAAGGTTATTGATATATATGCCGTATTGCCGACTACCATTGGTGATTTTGGAGTTGTCATGGCATGTAACAACTATGATAAAGAGTTCGAAGTTGGCATTGATTTATTGAGGGAAATGGAAGATGTAGCAGAAAGCTTAAAAGCTTCAAAAGTTGCAATCGTTACATCAGCTTACTTTAATAATCAGGCTACCAATTATGCATTGAGAAAAAATATCAAATTGGTTGATAGAGATAATTTAGTGGAATTGGCTAAAAAATACCAGGATAATTCTCAGCAAACTACTTTGGATAGTGATTACTCTTCTGGTGAAGTTTCATATATTGAAGAGGAATACCCTGAATATACTTATGATGCTTCCGATATGGAATATATCATGCGCAGAAGAGATGAAAACCCTGTTGTCTATAAGAATACTTTATATCCTCAAGTTGAAGAATATAATAATTCTCCAAGTAATTTTTTAACTTCATTATTAAATAGGCGTAAAAGAAATCAGAATAATGGACTATATCCCGCAAACTTATATGATTATGGTTATTCTTCCGGTCCGTCCTGGTTTGACCGCCTGCAACCGATTTTAAGCAATGCTTTTGTTACAATCGCTTTAGTTGTAATTGTTTCATATCTACTGTCTTTCTTATTTGGCAATGTATTAAAAATAGATTATGGTATAAGTGGTTTAATAGAGATGGTTGTTGCTCTGGCTCTTTCTTATGGATTAACATTCATATTTGCTGATAGATCAAGATTCTTTATTACCCGGGGTACTGTAATATTCTTTATTTCACTTATAATATTGATTATTTTAATATTTGTATAAATTACAAATTACATTTTGTTACTATTTTTCTATTTTGTATAATATTTTTTTTAAATTTTTTTGTTTTTATTTTTTTAAAAATAT
>NZ_JAZUMY010000042.1:0-12288 GCF_045603845.1 Methanobrevibacter sp. | reverse complement strand
CATTTTCCTGATAGCGCAATTCTTCTGTATTTTGAATTACACTTTGTACATCTTACCTTCTGTTTGGAAAATGCTCTGGAGTTACCCATGATATCTGGCAAGAAGTGGGATGATAATACTCTTTCCACAACATCTCTTTGGTCAACTGCCCTGATTTTTTCTGCAAGTGAAATTTGGGCTTCAACCTTTTCCTTCATTGACGGCAATCTTTTGTAAAGACATAATGTAGGTCCTGCATGAATGCTTGACGTATGGTGGGAAAACATCAATCCCTCATACTGTTCTGGAGTTCCCAAGTGCATTTCAACATTGTCAATATACTCTAAAACATCTGCTGGCTTTAAAGGATCTTTCGTTTTATCATAAAACTCGACAGGGAAACGTTCATAAATGTCTAAGTTGTGGGATTCGTCATCAATCTCTTCAGGATCTATCCTTGAAGATAAAACCAGCGGAGCATCCATACTTCCACCTCTTGTATTAGGCAGATAGGTCTTTGAAAAGTTAATTAACGCATCTAAAAGTAACATTATCGCATCCTCATCACTGTCACAATTCCTACGTTTTGCTGAATGGAAATAAGGGTGCGCATAACATCCCAACGCTTTAGTGAACCCTACAATACGGCCCAATACTCCTGCGGATGTGTGCGGAGCAAGTCCTGCTATCAGATGGCCTATCAAATCGGTTTTTGTCTTTACATTATAGAAGCTTTCCATGCCGTACAATTTGGTGAGCTCATCGTCAATGAAATGGGCGGTATTCACCAGGTATTCGGCACAGTTATTTGAAATAACTACGTCCTGAACCTTAAGCTCAATAATCTGATTTTCGCTTTCGATCGGCTTGCCGTAGCAGTCATGTTCATATCCCATCTCCAGAAGTTTTTCAACGCTAACTCCAATCTCCTTAGGAATGAAATGGGTCAGCGGCAAATCTGTAGAGTCGTGGCGTATTGTCCCGTCCTTGAATGTAAAAACTTCATTCTTGCATCTCAGGATTCCTTTTTCCAAAGGTTCCGGAAGCTTTGACTCTGAAATCATACCGACAACAGCTTTAAATTTGTCGACTTTTCTTACTCCAACATTGTCTGATGCCTTTTTAAGCATTGATGAGATATTGATTTTTTTATTCACGGGTTTTCCCATTTCTGTAGGTGACCCGCATTTAGGGCAAATGGAATTGAATGTCATCAGTCTGCAGTCCGGATTTGAACATTTTCTTCTTGACAGTTCGACTTCAATCTTTCCCTTTTTGGCTGCATTGGCCACCAGCCTTTGAGCTCCACCATAGTTTCCAATCGGGAACAATCCGTGGGGTGCAGGCTTCATCAGTCTTTCCTTGGACTTTTCAGGTCTTCCCACACGAGTTCCGATGTATGCTGGCGCCTTGTTTTTGATTTCAATTTTTGAAACTTCATTCAATGCTTCAATGGTTGAGTCCTTTTTAGGCAATCTGTCAACCAGCGTTGCAAGCAGCGCATAAGAGTTATCGGCATCAATGATAATTTTATCGTCACGGACAATATGGGGAACGCCTATAATCTCAAGGGTTCTTTTTGCATAGGTTAATTTTAATTTAATGCCTTCATTAAGATGGTATGAATCCTTACATTCCATCAATAAGTCATACAATGCATTCAAATCCTCTATTGTAACGTCATTGTAACAGTAAGTGTATTTCGGATGAAGGGGAATATTGTATTTTTTAGACAGTTCAAAGGCCTCTTTCGCTGAAAGATAATCATATTCGAGGCGTCCAAGGTCCAAATCATCGTCAGGTGAATAATTTTCGCTTTCCTTTAAAAGTCCAATCCACCATTCCTCACACCATCCTGAAGGATATAACGGCTGGTTGTTTCTTAAAAACTCTCCGAATGCAACTAACATATCTCCCAGGAATAATATTTCAACAACGTCCTTTTTAAGTTCTCTGGCCTGTTTTACGCTGTCAATAATTACCACATCACCGTTTTTAAGCTTAACTGTAGGCCCTTCAATTGAATCTACTGGCACAACACAATTTCCTTTACCGGGATATTCGATTTTAAGCTGTGTTCCTACAGCCAAAAACTCAAGCAATGCCATGGTTGCCGGATGAACACCCATTGTTGCAAGGCCAGTATTTCTGGATCGGCCATATCTCAGACGGAATCCTCCCTTTTCGGAAGGGTGTCCCAAAACAGGTCTTCCACCAATGATATCCTGAATATATTTAGGTTCGTGCACGACTTCTCCTTCGTCTGATGAATCGGAAGATTCCTCTTTTTTAGGTTTGGAGTATTCTGTAAGCCATTCCCAGTTCAAACCCAGTTTATTTGAAATTTTGTGTATCTTTTTGGATTTCTGGATAACTCCTTCAACCATAGCCAGCAAAGCTCCACCGCGAATGTTATTTGTTTCCACACGTTCCAAATCTCTGTGGGATACTTCAACGGCATCTGTCTGCTCACCTGTAACTTCAACGGGAATATGGTTTGCCGCAAACCTTACCTCTTCAGGTGTCGGTGAGTACTGAAGATTTGTGACTTCGGATTCATAAAGTTCAACCTCTTCCACATATCTTTCAATCTCATCTTCAATAGGCTTGAATTCATCGATTCCAATAGCCTGTCTGATTTTATCACCAAGCAAAACGGCCAGTGCTGCTGCAGTACCTCCTGCACTTCTGATAGGTCCTGCAAAATATACGGCGATATATTTTGTTGAATCGAAATTGTCTTTGATTCTTACCTGTGAAATACCTTCCAGGGGAGCGGCCACCACACCTTCGGTTAATATTGCAAGTGCTGTTCTAAGGCCCTGGTCACACCTTTGCTCTTCATCGTATTCTGCCTTTTCACCGGTCAGTTCGAATTTGGTGGATGCAATTTCTGCAGCTATCTCAAATGCCACTTCTTCCCTTGTCATATCTTTTTCCAATTCCTTAATACGTTTAGCTACTCCTTCCGGACCAACAAGCCCTTCCACTCTTTCAGCTAAATCCTTTGCCAAAGGAACTTCGGTTTTTGTTTCAACATCCAAACCTTTGGAGCGAGCTTCGTTAGCTATTTCGTATAATGCATGTGTTTCAGCTTCTAATCTATCAAAATAATCCATAATATCGCCGTGGTTTTTTTAAAATTAGTTAGTTATTATATGTATATTTTGAACTATATTAAAGTTGGGGAAGTGTGAAAAAATCAATCATTTATATACTGTTTAATAAAGGTTTAAATATTTTAAAATAGAAATGTTTATTTTACATAGACTGTCGAACGTATAAAAATTTTTCATTGCTTTTAGTGGTGATAAAAATGGCTGATGAACCAGTAAATAAATTGTATGGTAACAAAATAAAATTAGATTTTACTAAGTTAGGTAAAAAATCTCACGATGAATCTTCACCTGATGTTGAAGAAGTAAAAGAAGAAATAAACGCAGTGCCTGATGCAGAACCTGTTGTTGAAACTGTTGAAGAAGAAGTTGTTGAAGAGGTTGTTGAGGAAGCTGCTGTAGAAGAAGTTGTTGAAGAATTGGCTGAACCTGTTGAAGAGGTTGTTGAGGAAGAAGAGGTTGCTGAAGAGGTAGTTGAAGAAGTGGCTGAACCTGTTGAAGAGGTTGCTGTCGAAGAAGTTGTTGAAGAAGTGGCTGAACCTGTTGAAGAGGTTGTTGAGGAAGTTGCTGAAGAAAAAGTAGTTGAAGAGCCTAAAAATAAAGAAGATGATTCTCGTCTTGCTAAATTGAAAAAAGATTTAAAAGAAAAAGAATCTAAATTAAAAAATCAATCTAACGAATTGAACTATTTAACTAATACTATCATTCCTGATCTTAAAAAAGAAAATGCTTCTTTAAAATCTGTTAAAAGAGAGTTAACTGAAGCTTTAGAAAAAACTTCTAGAAAATATTATGATCAACTTGATATCAGTGAAGAATTAAGTAACCGTATCGGTGAGCTGGGCGCAGACAGTGCAGTTAATAAAGCAAGAACCGATAGACTTGAATCAGAATTGGATTCTATTAAAGAAAGTTATGAAAATAAAATCAAATCTTTAAAAGAAAAGATTGGTGCTTTGGAAGCATCCAATGTTGAAGATTTGGAAAGCACAAATCAAAAGTTAAGAGATAATTTAAAAGCTTCTAATGATGAATTGGATGAATCTAAATCAACTATCAATAAGCTTCAATCTGAAATTGATGACTTAAGGAAAAAACTTATTGAAATGGGAGATTATAAAGATGAAGTGGATGAAAAAGCTAAAAAATCCATTGACAAATTAAAAGATGAAATTGTCTCTCTAAAAGCTGATTTAAAAATCAAGCAAAGTAACTATGATAAGTTATCTAATGATTCTCAAAAAACTATTTCTGATTTAAGAAATCAATTAGAAAAACTTAAAGAAAATGCTGAAAAACAGTCCAGTAAAGGCGGATTGTTTAACAGATTCAAATAGATGATTTTAAAAAATCATCTTTAACTTATTTTTTTATGAAAAATGATTCTTATTTTATGGAATTAGCTATTAAGGAAGCTGAAAAATCTTTACAGGAAGGAGGCATACCGATTGGTGCTGTTCTTGTTAAGGATGGTGAAGTAATTTCCAGAGGCCACAATAGACTAATTCAAAACGGTTCTGTAATTTTGCATGCTGAAATGGATGCAATTGAAAATGCAGGGCGTCTTAATTATGATGATTATGTTAAATGCACATTGTATACAACTCTTTCTCCATGTCCCATGTGTTCCGGTGCAGTGATTCTCTATAATATTCCTCGAGTTGTTATCGGTGAGAACACGACACTGATGGGAGCTGAAAATTTGCTAAAATGCAATGATGTTGAAGTGGTTGTCTTAAACGATTTGCGATGCAGGGATTTGTTTTTAAAATTTACCTGCAACAATTGTGAAATATGGGATGAGGAACTTGCCAAGGTAGGCAACAGTACTGAGGTCAAATAATGGAGATTGTTGTAACTGATGAAAGGGATGAGCGTTTCATTGAATACTGCAGTTCTTTCGGCTGTGTTTTGGATGATCCTCAGGTGGTATTGCTTTTAGTAAATTATGATTCCATAGCAGGATGCAGCAGTTTCAAGGTCTATGATTCCCAATCCATTGAAATAATAAGTTTATTTGTGGATTCAATTAAAAATCGTGAAGACATATCCTATAAGTTAATCAAGCAGCTTGAAAAGATAGCTATTGACTTGGAATTCAAATCGTCTTATGTTTCTCTTCAAAAGGATGATGTGCTTTTGGATATTTTTGAAAAATTGGATTATAAAATAATTAAAAATGATGATGAAATTTTAATAAAAAAAGAATTCAGAAGCTTGATTTAAGCTTCTTTTCTTAATCTTTTTACAACAAAGTCTTTGTCTAAAGACAATAGGAATGATGCTGCTCTAGGGCCTTGTTTTTGTCCAAGTATCATTTTATAAATGGCCTGGAAACCTTTTTGCGGTTTTAAACCTTGACCTTCCAGGATTTCATACATCGCATCATGTAATTCGGTTGCATCATTAAACTCGGTTGTTTCAATTAAAGTTGCCAAATCACCTAGGAACTGATCTTGATCTTCAGTTAATGGTAATTTAGGAATATTTTTCTCTTGAACTTGGAATTTAACGAATTTAGGAGCATAAGTGTCCAGCCAGTAAATGACATTATCAACACGTTCTCTGTACTGTGCCAATTCAGCTTCGGTCAAGTCAGCGAATTCCTTGTCTTCAAAGCTTTTGGTCAATTGTGAATTCCTTTTTAAAATTCCGAATATTTTTTCCAAATCGTCGCCAGCTATCTGATAAGCATTAACAAGGAATCTGAATGGTGGCCTGAACGGAAGAGGTTCACCAGCATTAATTTGAGCTACTTCATAAATTTCCCTGAATTTTCTGTCTTCTTTTTCAGATGGTGCTTCTTCTTCGTTATAGAATACCTTTTCAACTTTATCAAACTGGTCAATGAAGTCCAAGTAAGACATTTTAGGTGAGAAATCTTTAGCTTTCATAGGTTTAGATCTGAACAGGTAGTAGTTGAGGCTTTCTGCAGGACCAATTTTCAACCATTCCTCAGGAGCGAAAAATACTCCGTGGGATTTACTCATTGCCTCACCGTCAAGTGTAATCCATTCGTATGGAACCGGATAAGGTGCCGGGTAGTCGAAAATCTTTTCTGAAATCACGCTACTTACATCGTAGGATCCTCCGCTTGCAGCATGGTCTTTTCCGAAAGGTTCGCATGTGGTTCCGAATATTTTCCATCTTGCAGCCCATTCAACTCTCCAGGTAAGTTTACCGTTTCCGGATTTAATGTCCATTTCACCTTCATGGCCACATTCACATCGGTATTTGACGATATCTCCGTCATAATCGTAAGCATAAGTTGTATTGACTCTGCCACATTCGTCACAAATTGGATTGTATGGCAACCAGTCGTCAGCCAATGGCTCTCTTCTGTATTCGTTGAAGATTTCTTTTATTTCATCAACCTTTTCGAATGAGGTTCTTATGTAATCGTTATAAACTCCAGTTTTATACATTTCAAAACCGGATTTGGCTTCCATTTCAATACCATAGTCATCCATAACGCTTAATAATGGTTTTTCGAAATGTTCTACAAAGTTAGCGCAGCATCCGTCAGGACATGGAATCATTGAATATGGCATTCCAAGGTATTTGTCATAATCTTCAGGAAGTGGGTATGGAACTTTTCTAAGCGGGTCGTGATCGTCCGCAATCCATATTGTTTTTGCTTTTTTACCTTTCTCTCTTATTTTTTTGCCGACTGCATTTGCTATGAATATATCACATGAGTTTCCAATGTGAATTGAACCTGAAATTGAAGTTCCGCTTGCAATAACATGTTCTTCTACATCCATTTTACATAATTCATCAGCTATATTTTCAATCCAATGTGTCATCTAATTCACCGTTATCAATAAAAAAATTATCATAAAAATTAGTATAGGTTTACTTTTGTAGTTATTACTATAAAAAGATTAAATTTTTAGATGGATGTAATGAGTTTATCTATTGCATCCATGAAATCTTTTGAAATGACCTTTTTCCGCTCAGACCTTATTGCAAACATTCCCGCTTCGGTACATATTGCTTTTAAATCAGCACCTGAAAATCCTTCCGTTAACTCGCTGATTGATTCAAAGTCAATGTCCTCATCTATCTTCATCTTTTGAGTGTGAATTTCAAGTATCTTTTGCCTGCCTTCTTTATTTGGAAGCGGAACTTCTATTGCCCTGTCAAACCTTCCCGGCCTTATCAGCGCATCATCCAGAATGTCCGGTCTGTTTGTTGCAGCTATTATTCCTACATTTCCTCTCGGATCGAAACCGTCCAGTTCTGATAACAGCTGCATAAGGGTTCTTTGAACTTCCCTGTCTGCTCCCTGCGTTCCATGGGTTCTTTTTGTTCCTATTGCATCAATTTCATCTATAAATATTATTGCGGGGGATTTTTCTTTAGCAAGCTCAAATACTTCCCTTACGTATCTGGCACCTTCTCCCAGGAATTTGTTTACAAATTCGGATGCCACCAGTTTGATGAATGTTGCATGTGTTTGATTGGCCACTGCCTTTGCAAGAAGCGTTTTTCCGGTTCCTGGAGGACCGTATAATAAAATTCCTTTTGGCGGGTCAATTCCTATCTCTTCAAAAAGCTCCGGTTTTTTAATAGGTAGCTCAACAGTCTCTTTAACTTCCACTATTGCGTTTTCAAGCCCGCCGATATCTTCATATTCGATATCTGGTTTTTCTTCAATTTCCATTGCAATGATGTCTGCCTCTTTTCTTGATGGTAGAACTTCAACAACGGCCAGGCTGTCCTGATTGAGGGATACTCTGGCTCCCGGTATGACCTTTTGCTTATCAATTGAACCTGGGTATGTCACGACAAAGTCATGTCCGACGTGTCCTCTGATTCCAACCCTATTGTCATCAAATACTTCCGTTATTGTTGCAAGAATCAATGGTGTTTTTTTAAAGGAGTTGATTTCCCCTTTCAGTTCCTTGATTTTTCCTTCCAGCTGGCGGTTGCTGACATTCTGTTTCAATTCTTTTGTTTCAAGACTTCTTACTTTTTTACTGTTTTCAGTGTTTTTCTCTTTCAGTGTTTTGTTCTCATCTTCAAGAGTTTTTATTTTTTTCCAGCAATTCTTCTGTAGAGCTTTCCATTATATCACCCGGAAAATTAGTTGTTATATAGTGATATGTCAATTAAAGTATATAAAATAAAAAAAGAGAAAAATAGATTAATGAATCTATTTGATTAAATCGGAATCTGATTGGTCTAACCATTCGTTAACGATTTTTACCGCACAGAAGTTTCCGCACATGGTACATGTGTCTTCTTCTTCAGGTGGTCTTTCATCTCTTTTTGCACGTGCAGCGTCTGGGAACATTGCACATGCATATTGTGCTTCCCAATCCAATCTTTTTCTTGCTTCTGCCATTGCCAAGTCTTGTGAACCGTCAATTTGGCCGCTTGCAAGGTCTCCTGCATATGCTCCGATTTTAGTTGCGATAACTCCTTCTTTAACGTCTTCAGGAGAAGGCAGTGCCAGGTGTTCTGCAGGAGTTACATAACAGATGAAGTCAGCTCCGGCTTTTGCAGATGATGCTGCTCCAATTGAGGATACGATGTGGTCGTAACCAGGTGCCACGTCACATACAATAGGTCCGAGCATGTAGAATGGTGCATTTGAACACATTTTCTTTTGAATCATGACGTTTGTTGGAATTTCGTTGATTGGAATGTGTCCCGGTCCTTCAATCATACATTGTACTCCAGCTTCACGGGATCTGTCAATTAATTCTCCTAAGATAATTAATTCTTGTATTTGAGCTCTGTCTGTTGAATCGGCAATTGAACCTGCTCTCATACCGTTTGCAAGTGAAAGTACAACGTCATGTTCTTTAGCAATATCCAGGACATAATCGAAGTTTTCGTATAATGGATTTTCTTTTTCGTTTTCTACAATCCATCCGGACATGAATGATCCTCCTCTGGATACAAGTCCGGTCACACGTCCCTGTCTTTTGAGTCTGGTTAAGGTTTCAATGTTAATACTACTGTGGACAGCCATGAAGTCAATACCATCTTTTGCCTGTTTTTCGATGGTGTTGAACAGTTTGTCTTCATCCATGTAGATTACTGATCCTTCTTCTCTTATGGTTTCGATAGCTGCCTGGTAAACAGGTACGGATCCCACTGGGAGAGGGGACATGTCAAGCACTCTTCTTCTGATTACATCCAAATCTCCGCCGATACTTAATTCCATCAGACAGTCAGCGCCGTGGTCAATAGCTATTTGTGCTTTTAAGACTTCCTCATCAAAGTCTACAATATCTGTTGATGTTCCAACTGTTGCGTTCACTTTTGTTCTGAGTCCGGCACCGATACCTGCTGCTTCAATGTCTCTGTTAACGTTGCTTGGAATAACAATTGTTCCTTCGGCTACGGATTTCAAAATAAAGTCTTCAGAAACGTTTTCTATTTCTGCGACGTGTTTCATTTCATCGGTTAATATACCTTTTTTTGCATCACTAATTTGTGTCATACTATCACTCAATTAATTTTTAATTAAATCAACATAATTTGATTATATAATCATTTTTATTTGATATTAATGATTATGTGTTAATAATATTTAAATTAATTGATTCTAAATCCAAAAAAATTGATAAGTATAAAGTATAATTTAAAATAATTTGCTTTGCCTTGTAGTTTGCTTGTTGGGAAATTCATGCAGATAGTTGAAAATTTCCTCACTGTTATTCATGATTCCTGCATCGGATGTCCTTTCATTGAATATTTTCATCAGTTTTGAGTTATATGGGCTTGGAATATGATAATTGTTTTTAAAATGAGTTGCATATTTCTTTTTTAATCCCGGAAAATCTTCATCAAGTTTCTTATAGAAATACTGTCTGTTCCCGTCCCTTAATGTCATTCCCATTCCGAAGCATATGATTCCTTTGACGTTAGCTTCAATGCAATAGTCAAGAATCTTGTTTATATTTTCTTCATTATCGTTAATAAACGGCAATATTGGACATAACCATACTACTGTTGGGATATTCTCTTCATTTAACTTTTTTAAAACTTCAACACGTCTTTTTGTTGTACAGACATGTGGCTCCAGAATTTTACATAAGTCTTCATCTGCGGTAGTTAGTGTCATTTGAATGACTGCTTTTGTCTTTTCATTGACTTTTTTAATTAAATCCAAGTCCCTTAAAACCAGGTCTGATTTTGTAATGCATGTAAATCCGTGGCCATATTTGTAAATTAATTTCAGTGCGCTTCTTGTATATTCAAGTCTTTTTTCAAGGGGCATATATGGATCAGCCATTGATCCTGTTCCGACCATGACCTTTTCCTTTTTGTTTTTAAGCGCTTTTCTCAATAATTCCAATCCGTTTTCTTTGACTTCAATGTCTTCGAATTTATGATTAATTTGATAAACTGAACTTCTGGAATCGCAGTAAATGCAGCCGTGGGTACATCCTCGATAAAGGTTCATTCCATTTTTAGGTGATAGTATACTTTTGACTTGGCTGTAGTGCATAATTATCAAAAAAAATAAGTTAAATGAGTTTAATAAAACTCATTCATTCTTTCAAATGCGTCATCAAAGCTAGGCATATTGGTTTGACAGCCTTGATGTTCAATAATAAATGATGAAACTGCTGATGCGAATTTTGCGGATTCTTCTAATGATTCCCCATTTAGGAATCTTGATAGGAATCCTGCCCTGTATGAATCTCCGGCACCTGTCGGGTCAACCACACTGACATCAATAGCATCAATAACAATCTTGTCTTCATTTGAATAGATTTCACTTCCGTTAGCTCCGCAGGTCTTAACTATTATCTTAGGACCTAATTCCCTTAAACCGGTCAAATCTGTTTCGAGTGAAGTTAATATCCTTTCAATTTCATGATGATTTCCGAAAAGAATGGTTGTATTTTCAATTACATCCTTCAATTTTTTAGTGTCATACATTCCAAGGTCTTGGCCAGGATCAAATGAAATGAGCATGTCATCATTTTTCGCTTCTTCAGAACATTTCCAGTTGAAATTAGGGTCTCCGGTTGCTAGGTGAATTGCTTCAGCATTTTTAATTGCTAAACTTGGAACTTTGCTTTCTGCGAATTCCTTTGCGGCTCCCCAGTAGAAATAACTGATTTGGTCTGAATTGTCGTCAGTTAAAACAAAAGCGGTTGGTGTCTGTTCTCCAGGAACTATTATTAGTGAATCTGTGTCAATGCCCAGGTTTTCCATATGCTCAAAATATTCACTTTTTTTGAATCCGCCACCAACGGCAGATACTAATCCAGTTTTTAATCCGAGTTTGGCTCCAACACAGGCAACATTTGCTGCTGCTCCGCCGTTGAATGTTTTCATATCAGTTATTGGAGATGAAAAGTTAGCTTTTGGAAATGTTGGAACTCTGATGATATAATCATGAGCTGAATGACCAATTGCAAGTAAATCTGTCTTTTTTACCATATTATCGCCTTTTATATTTAATTTAATGAATTTTGCAAAATCTTTTTTTTCGTTATGCATATGATTTCACAATTGAGAAATGAGGTGTAATATACAATTTGTTTTTGAAGTATAAATAATGTTTGTGAGAGCGTGTGACAAGTATTAATCCATGGTTATGAAACCCTGATTTCGGATGTCATTTTGTGCTTTGGTCAACAGATAATTTATCAATTCATCAGTTTTAGGATCTTCATCGTTAACTTTAACCAAACTGATAACATGTCTTGTATCCAGCTTCAATATTTCATTTCCATTGAAATAGCTGGCATTTAAGAAGCTATATAAATTTTCGGAATTTCTAACTAATTTGAAAGCATCAAATTGTGAATTAACTTTATCTTTGATGGTATAATTTAGATTATAGTGCTCTAATGTATTCCATGCGAGCCTTTGGGCAGATCCATCAACCTTGACAAATTCAAGATTGTCCAAATCTTCAATTTTTTTAATTTCAGGAGTGTTTGGACTTGAAATCAGCACGAGATAATCATAGGCTATGGGTATGAAGTTGATGTCTCTTTCATAAGCAATTAACGGATCATCCAATGTTAACAGATCAACAACACCTCTTTTAGCTAGCTTAAATGCGTCATTGTCATTGCTGCTGTAAACATTAATGTTGAATGGCAAATCAATACTTTCCAGAAGTCCTGAACTGATATGTCCTCCTGCAATATTGATGTTATTTGGTTCTGCAATCTGAATTAGGTATTTTCGGTATTCTTCTAAAAGTTTAATG
>NZ_JAZUMY010000041.1:0-7252 GCF_045603845.1 Methanobrevibacter sp. | reverse complement strand
CCTGCTTAGTTTTTCTCTCGACATTTTTACTGGAGTGATTTTCACCAGCATCATTTTCCTTCACAGTATTTCTCTCAGCGCTTTTACTGGAGTGATTTTCACCAGTTTTAGGAGGTTTTAAAATATCCTTGGTAGATAAATTAATTCTATGATTTTTCAAAGTATCGATTAAGGAAAAATAAAAGGTTTCTTCTTCGGGAGTTAAATTAAGAGGCATTGAGTCAACCAGATCAAATTCCTGCTTTCCGGTAAAGAGATGATATGACCGGTTCATATTAAGGACTGCTGCATTGGTAATCTTATGCTCACGCCTTTCACAAATCTCTGTTGCTATTCTTCTAGCCTCATTTAAAGTATTATACACATCAGAAAACGGATCGTCAATAGCGGATTGCTTCAATTCATTAATATATGTATGAATGTCTTCATAAAAAGTTTCTTCAACGTGGGCTAATGTACCATTGTCACGTTCTTTTTTCTGAATTTTACGTAAAGTTTGAAATAAATCCACTTAATATCATCTCTGATGGTTTTTAAAAAGAAAATAAGAAAAAAACAAATGAAAAATTAATCATCTGTTTCTAATCTTGGAGCAAGCAAGAAACTAAGTTTACCGTCACCTGTGACCATAGTCAAGGTTAAGCTTAACGGCATGTCAGTACCTAAACTAATTTCAGCTTCCTCTGAAAATTTATCTGCTTTAAGCATTTCTCTAATCTTATCCAATGAAAATAGAGATTTTTCATGCTCTTTAATATTTTCACCGTGAATATACTTAATACTTGCATCACCAAATTCACCATCTGCAGATGCTATAAAGTAATCTTCATCAACTTCCAAAGCAATCTTATCTGAAAATATCTCAATATCGTTGATTGAATCTTTCAATATAGAGAAACGAACTTTAAATGAGGTCGGGTGATTAATTTGAGGAGGAGTAGGATTATCGTACTCAATATCAATTAATCTGATTTTAAATGTCCTTGTAGCATCACCTTCAAAAGTAATGATGAAATTGCCTTCATCAACAGACATTAAAACTTTATCCTGAGATTTTGCCCTTTTGAGAACCCTCATGAATTCATCAGTGTCTATATTGATTTTTTCAGGAACATCACAAATATATTCATCAAATAAACTTGCTTTTAATTCTAAATGAACAAAAGTTATGTGACTGCGGTCTAAGGCATCTAATCTCATACCTTCACTATCAGTTTGGATTTGTACTTCATCAACGATTGAGGAAATAGCATCGAAACTGGTTTTTAAAATACTAGAATCACTTAATTCAGCTTTAAACATAAATAATCCTCTAAATTTTATTAAATAAAAAATCTTTAATAATATTAAATATTATGTCAATCCTATATAATAAATATTTTCATTAGACAAAAAATAAGAAAAAAGAGGTAAAAACCTCCAAATTTATCTGCAAGCGTTTTTCATGCTAGAAACATAATCCTTTAATGCTTCAGTTGCATTTTCACCATGCTCTTCAATGATTTTTACAATAGCACTTCCGACAATTACTCCATCGGCAATTTTAGATATTTCAGATGCCTGCTGTGGAGTGTTGATTCCAAAACCGACGGCTACAGGCAAATCACATGCATCGCGAATGTCTGCGATTATTGCATTCAAATCTGTTTTTATCTCAGATCTCATTCCAGTGACTCCCAATGAGGATACAACGTAAATGAAACCAGTTGCATTAGATGCAATCATTTGAATTCTTTCCTTTGAAGTCGGAGCTATTAATGAAATTACATCAACATCGTTTTGAGCTGCAATATCTGCAATCTCACCCTTTTCCTCATAAGGCACATCAGGAGTGATTATACCATCAATACCATATTCCCTGCACTTTTTAAAGAACTCTTCATAACCATAGAAGAATACCGGATTAATATATGTTAAAAATACCAATGGCACATCGGTCTTTTGGCGAACCTGTCTGACAATTTCAAATACGTCATCGGTAGTTGTGTTATGTTTCAATGCCCTTACATTAGCATCCTGAATTACAACGCCTTCAGCCATAGGATCTGAAAACGGAATTCCGATTTCAACCAAATCACAGCCCGCTTCATCCATTGCCAAAATATATTCGACAGTTTTTTCAAGTGTCGGGTCGCCTGCTGTCAAAAATCCGATAAATGCAGTGTCATCTTTAAATGCATTAGCTATTCTACTCATTTAATTCAATCCCCCTGTATTCAGCGATAGATTTAACATCTTTGTCTCCTCTTCCAGACAGACAGACAATTATGATATCATCCTCATTCATTTCAGGAGCTATTTTAACCGCATGGGCAACGGCATGAGAACTTTCAATAGCCGGAATAATCCCTTCCATTCTTGAGAGGTATTCAAATGCATCAACCGCTTCCTCATCAGTGACTGCAACGTATTGGGCTCTTCCGGAATCTCTCAGATAAGCGTGTTCCGGTCCGACCCCAGGATAGTCAAGGCCTGCAGATATTGAATAAACCGGAGCAATCTGGCCGCATTCACCCTGATTGAATATTGATTTCATTCCATGAAATATTCCGATTTTACCATTAGTCAAAGCGGCCGCATTATATGGAGTGTCAATACCTTTTCCTCCAGCTTCACAGCCTATCAACTGAACATCTTCATCATCGATAAAGTTATAAAATGCACCCATCGCATTGCTTCCACCACCAACACAGGCCAATACTGCTGTTGGCAATTTCCCTTCTTTTTCAAGTATCTGCTGGCGGGCTTCAGCACTGATTACTGCCTGAAAATCCCTTACCATTTGAGGAAATGGATGAGGACCCATAGTTGAACCGATTACATAATTTGTACTGTCAACGTTAGCTATCCAATCCCTGAACGCATCGTTTACAGCATCCTTAAGTGTTTTAGTTCCTGATTTTACAGTGTGAACTTTTGCTCCAAGCAATTCCATACGATATACATTAAGAGCCTGTCTTTTCGTATCGACTTCACCCATAAACACTTCACATTCAATATCAAGAAGTGCTGCTGCCGTTGCAGTTGCCACACCATGCTGGCCTGCACCAGTTTCGGCAATCACTCGAGTTTTACCCATTTTTTTAGCAAGCAAAACCTGTCCCAGAACATTGTTGATTTTATGGGCGCCGGTGTGATTTAAATCCTCTCTTTTAAGGTATATCTTTGCTCCACCCAAATCCTGCGTCATTCTCTTTGCATAGTACAATAAGGATGGCCTTCCGGCATATTCCTTTAATAATGTATTTAATTCATTGACAAAATCCGGGTCATTCATATAATAGTTGTACTGTTGCTCCAAATAGATCAATTCGTTCATTAACGTTTCTGATATATACTGACCACCATATTCACCATATCTTCCTTTAGTCATTTATTGCCTCCATGACCTCTTTTACTTTATCTTCATCTTTATAACCATCAGTTTCAAGGCTGCTGCTCAAATCAACAGCATAAGGATCGAATTCATCAATAGCTTCACCAATATTTTGAGCATTTAATCCTCCAGCCAAAAAGAACTCTTTTTTTAAATCTTTTCTTATCAAACGCCAGTCAAAGGTTTTTCCACTCCCCTTTCCACTGTCAAGTAACAAATAATCAGCAATCGAATCATCATATTCCTTTAAATCTTTATCATCAGACATTTCTATTGCATTAATAATTTTTAGTTGATAGTTAGATTTTTGCTTTAATCTATTAATATAATCTTCACTTTCCCGTCCATGCAGCTGTGCAACATCTATTATTCCCTCATCATATAATTTTAAAATTTCTTCAATGTCGGCATCCACAAAAACACCAACGGAAATGATTGAGGAATCAAGATTCTCCTTCATTTGACAAGCCAAATCAGGAGTGACTTTTCTTTTGGAATCTGTAAACACAAAACCTACATAATCCGGCTTGTATTTATTTGCGATTTCAATATCCTCCAATCTTTTTAATCCGCAGATTTTGATTTTAGCCATTTTTCAACTCCAGAATCATAGCCTTTTTATCATCACTTTTCATTAAAGTTTCGCCTATTAAAACAGCATCAACATTATTTTCCTTTAATCTGGCAACATCTTCCTTTGTTTTAATGCCACTTTCAGAAATAAATACGATATCTTCACCGACACATCTACGTAGATTGATACTGTTTTCAATGTCCACAGTGAAATCTGTCAGGTCACGATTATTCACACCAATTATTTCAGCACCTACACTTAACGCCTTCATGATTTCCGTCGAATCGTGAACTTCAACTATTGCGGACAAACCCAATGAATGAGCCAAATCCAGATATTTCTTTAAATCAACGATATCCAGAATAGCTACAATTAATAAAACAGCTGAAGCACCAAGATACTTGGCCTGATAAATCATATACTCATCAATGACAAAATCCTTTCTCAATATGGGAATTGAAACATTTTGAGCGATTTCCTTTAGATAATCATCATCACCTTTGAAAAAGTACGGCTCTGTCAATACAGATATTGCAGATGCTCCCGCTTGCTCGTAATCTTCAGCAATCTGAAGATAATCGAAATCTTCACTTATCAAACCTTTTGAAGGAGATGCCTTTTTTACTTCAGCAATTATGGAAATGTCATCACCCTGCAAAGCTTTTTTGAAAGGAAACTCTTCATTGATTTCCATATAGGAAATCTGTTTTTTCAAATCATCCAATGTGATTATGGATTTTTCCAAATCAATTCTCTGCCTTGTTCTTTCAACGATTTCATCCAACATAATAATCAACTATTTGTAAACTCAATGAATTTTTCAAGCTGTTTTAATGCCTTGCCTGAATCAATAATCTCTTCGGCAATTTCAACACCTTCTTTAATTGATTCAACAGCTCCTGCAACATACAATCCTGCTGCAGAATTTAAAACGACAGCGTTTCTTTTTGGTCCTTTCTGACCGTTCAAAATATCCAATGTAATTTGAGCATTATCCTTAGGGTCTCCTCCAACCAAATCTTCCTTGCTGCATTTTTCAAATCCGAAATCACTCGGGTCGATTTCATAGGATTTTGTTTTGCCGTCCCGGATTTCGCAGACGCATGTTTTATCACTGACTGAAATTTCATCCATGCCATCCACACCATAAACGGACAATGCTGATTTTACACCAAGATTATTTAATACCTTTGCCAGAGGTTCTACTAATTCTTTATCATAAACACCTAAAACCTGCATTGTAGCACCTGCGGGATTTGTTAAAGGACCCAAGATATTAAAAATAGTTCTGATTCCAAGCTCTTTTCTTACTCCTGCAACATATTTCATTGCAATATGATAGTTCTGAGCGAATAAAAAACAGATATTATTTTCTTTTAAACATTCAACGCTTTTTTCAGGAGAAATATTTATGTTAACGCCCAATTCTTCCAAAACATCAGCGGCACCGCATTTACTTGATGCTGAACGGTTGCCGTGTTTTGAAACAGGAACACCGGCTGCGGAAATTACAAGAGATGATGTTGTTGAGATATTGAATGTGTTGGATCCGTCACCTCCAGTTCCAACAATTTCCAGCGCTTCGACATCATTCAACAGCCTTACGCAATGATTTCTCATCGCTTCGGCAGATGCCGTGATTTCATCGATTGTTTCTCCTTTCATGGACATGGCAGTCAGATAGGAGCTCATTTGAATTTCACTGGCCTGTCCCCCCATAATTTCATCCATTGTCTGATAAGCTTCTTCATAAGTTAAATCTTCTTTATTTGATACCTTTAAAATTGCTTCCCTAATCATTTAAATTCCCTCCAAAAAGTTTCTTAAAATTGCCAATCCGTCAGGAGTCAGAATAGATTCCGGATGGAATTGGAGTCCGTAAATATTATAATCCTTATGCTTTACTGCCATAATCTCTCCGTCATCACAGGCTTTTGATATTATTTCCAATTCTTCAGGCAAAGTGGATTCAACCAGGCTCAAAGAATGATAACGCCCAACGGTTATCTCATTACCCAGTCCCTTAAAAATCAAGTCGTCATTCAGGGAGATGACGGATGATTTGCCATGCATTAACCTTCGCGCATATGAAATATCTCCGCCGAAAGCGGCGCAAATTGACTGATGGCCCAGACATACTCCGAGGATTGGGATTTTTCCCTTAAATTCACGGACAAGATCAATACAGATTCCCGCATTTTCAGGTTTGCCCGGCCCCGGAGATAAAATGATGGCTTCAGGATTTAGATACTTGATTTCATCCAAAGAAATCTTATCATTTCTTGAAACCCGGATATCTGAGTTTATCTCACCGATCAGCTGATATAAATTATATGAAAAACTGTCATAATTGTCTATTAAAAGAATCATTCTAATCCCCCATCTGCTATTTTTAAAGCATTTATTACGGCTGCGGCCTTATTCATGCATTCATCAAACTCATTATCGGGCACACTGTCTGCAACAATGCCTGCGCCGGAACGTATGAATACCTTATTATTTCGCTTGAAAGCTATCCTGATGGAAATGCAGGTATCCAGATTTCCGCTTAAATCGACATATCCTATAGCCCCACCATATATTCCGCGCTTATTATTTTCAAGTTCATTGATGATTTCACACGCCCTGATTTTTGGAGCCCCAGACAAGGTTCCTGCAGGCAAAATCGAATCAAGAGCAACTAAAGAGTCCAAATCGTCTCTAAGTATTCCACTGACGGTAGAACCAATATGCATTACATGAGAAAACCTTTCAATCGACATGTATTTATCGACAGATACTGATCCTATTTCTGCAATCCTTCCGATGTCATTTCGACCCAAATCAACAAGCATATTATGCTCAGCCAATTCCTTTTCGTCACTTAAAAGCTCTTGTTCAAGTTGTAAATCTTCCTGAGGAGTTTTACCTCGAGGCCTCGTTCCAGCAAGAGGAAAAGTATATAGTTTATTATCAGTTACCTTAACAAGAGTTTCAGGAGATGCACCAGCTATCTCAATGTCATCACTTGAAAAGTAAAACATATATGGGGAAGGATTTGTAGTTCTTAAAACCCTATATGTGTCAAATAAACTTCCTTCGATGTCAGCTTCAATCCTATTGGATAAGACAACCTGAAAAATATCCCCTTCTTTAATATAATTTTTTGCCCTAACAATCATTTCGCTGAATTTTTCGCGAGAAAATGCATTTCTAAAGTCTGATTTTAATTGTAATGGTTCAATTTCTGCCTTTTTACCGTTTTTAATTAACTCAGCAATTTCTTTTAACTCGCCACATGCTTTTTTGTAATTGTTTTTCAA
>NZ_JAZUMY010000040.1:0-47782 GCF_045603845.1 Methanobrevibacter sp. | reverse complement strand
AAACCACACCCAACTAACCAACATGCTATTGAAAATGCATTAATGATTTCATTGATGTTGAACTGTAAAATAGATCAAGGTTTTACTTATTTTATGAGAAAACATTATGATTATCCGGATTTATCTTCAGGATATCAAAGAACATCTGTTCCTATCGGATATGAAGGTGAATTGAACGGAATTAGAATTAGAGAAATTCACATAGAAGAAGATCCTGGCCAATACAAACCGGACAGAGGTATTGTTAACTTCAACCGTTCAGGAATTCCTTTAGTAGAAATTGTTACCGAACCAGATATAAGGTCTCCTGAAGAAGCCAGAAACTTCTTAAAAGAAATTATTCGTGTTTTACAATACAGTGGTGCTGCACGTGGAGAAAATTCAATGAAAGCAGACGTTAACATTTCATTAAATGGTGGAAATAGAGTGGAAATGAAAAACGTTAACTCCATCAAAGGAGCATACAGAGCTTTGAAATTCGAAATAGTAAGGCAGAAAAACCTTATCAAAAGAGGAGTTGAAATCCAGCAGGAAACCCGTGCCTACATCGAATCACAGATGATTACCACAAGAATGAGACTTAAAGAGGATGCTGACGATTACAGATTCATCCCTGATCCAGACTTACCTCCAATGGAAATTCCTGATGAACTGATTGCAAAAGTGAAAGACATCATGCCTGAAGCTCCTCACCACAAAGTGGAAAGGTTCGTTAATGATTACGGCATCGATGAGGAATCCGCAAAGGTACTGACCTCAGAGCTTGATTTGGCTATTGCATATGAAGAGGTTGCAAAAGAAGTTGACCCAGTATTTGCAGCCAAATGGATGAGAGACGAACTTAAAAGAGTATTGTCATATAACAAGCTTGATTATGCGGACAGTGAAATAAGCGCTGAAAGCTTGGTTGAACTCTTGAAAATGTTATTGGATAAAGAAATAACCACCAAAGCAGGTCAAAGAATCATCGAGCAGATGCCAAACAATGAAAATTCACCTAAACAGATTGCTGAGGAATTAGGATTGCTTGGTGTTGTAAAAGACGATGAGGTATTGGCTGCAGTAAAACAGGCAATTGATGAAAATCCTAAAGCAGTTCAGGATTACCTTGACGGACAGAAAGCGTCAATCAACTTCCTTGTAGGACAGGTAATGAGAATAACCCGTGGAAAAGCTGATCCTGGCGAAACCGTTAAGCTATTGAAAGAAAACATAGAATAGAGGCTTAGTTTATGGCAGCAAAAAAATCATTTGTAAAAGACTATATGACGAAAAACGTTATCAGCGTTTCTCCAGATACTCCAACAGAACAGATAATTACTCTAATGAAGGAAAGCCACCACAACAGTTATCCTGTAGTTGAAAACGGAAAACTTGTTGGAATGGTGACCGCTTTCGATATTGTTGCTAAGGACTGGCAGGAGTATGTAAGCGGAATAATGAGTACAAAACTGGTTGTCGCCAATGAAAACCTTTCAATCAACGATGCATCCAGAGTAATGTTTAGAAGGGGAATCTCCAGAATGCCCGTAGTTGACGAAAAGGGAGCGCTGGTTGGAATCATCACAAATACTGATATGGTCCGCTCACACATCGAAAGGTCAACTCCGAATAAGGTGGATTACTTTAAAAATACCATGGAACAGCTGTACGGCATCAAAACCACATTAAGAAGAATGAAAGTTCCTACTGAAAAGTTAAGGCCTACCCAGGACAGGGTTTATGCGGATGAACTTGAAGGCAGAACCTATGAATTGAAGATGGGTCTTGCGGAACCTGCCATTGTAGTTAAAACCGGAGACAGATGGATTTTGGTTGACGGCCACCACAGGGCAGTCGCCTCAAAGCAGATGGGCTGTGAAACCGTTGATTCATACGTTGTCGATTTGGGCAGAGACATCAAATTGGGTATGGAAAAAACTGCAGATAAAGCCGGAATCAGACGATTTGAAGACATTAAGATTATCGATGATGATAAACACCCGTTAATTGCAATTACAGAAAGCATCCAGGACAGTGAAGCTCATGGCGAATGATGAGATAATAAGGGAAGTTTGGAAAGTCCTTGAAGGAAGAAGAGACAATCCGATTGATTCCTACACTTCAAATATAATGCAGGACAGCGACAAAAGAGCTGAAGATAAGATTCTTGAAAAGATAGCTGAAGAGGCAGGCGAAGTCCTAATAGCCAGTAAAAATGACGAAAATCTTGTTTACGAATCAGTTGATTTGATTTTCCACACGATGCTGCTGCTCGTTTACAAGGGCGTTGAAATCGACGAGCTCTTCGAGGAATTCGAAAGGAGAAGAAAATAGCTTATTTTTATCAGGGTTGGCTGTTGATGAAAAAATTCGAGTTTTCCATAATTATTGCTGCTTACAATTCAGACTTATGGATTTCAAAGTCCATTAACAGTTTAATCAACCAAACCCTGGACTTTGAAGACAATGTTCAAGTTATTCTTATCAATGACGGCAGTGTTGATAATACAGGCAGAATCTGTCAGGAATATAAGGCCAAATATCCTAAAAACATCATCTATATCAATAACGAAAAGAATATGGGTGCATCATACTCAAGAAACATTGGCCTCAAGCAGGCCAGCGGAAAGTACATCAATTTTCTTGACAGCGACGATTATATTTCAAGATATACTCTCAGCGGTGTTTTAAACTTTTTTAGCGTGCATGATGACGCTGATTTGGTTTCCATACCAATACACTTTTTTGGTGAGAAAACCGGCGAACATCCGCTTAACTTTAAATACGAAGAGGAAAAGGTAGTCAATCTGCTGAAAAATCCTGAATATGTCCAGCTGTCCGCATCATCCTGTTTTTTCAAAAGGGAAGCTATCGGAGACCTGAAGTTCAATCCGGATCTGACAACGTCGGAAGACGTGGTGTTCATTAACCAGATTCTTCTTGACTATCCCAAAATTGGTTTGTGCAATCGTGGAAAGTATTATTATAGAAAAAGGGAAGAAAAATCATCACTTATTGACAATTCAACTCTCAAAAAGGAGTTTTTTACAAGCCGCCTGAATTTTTATTTCAAGTTTCTGATATTGAAAAGCATTGAAAAGTATGATGAAGTTCCCCAATTTATCCAGTATACATTAATGTATGACCTGCAGTGGCTGTTTGACATATCTTCAGTCAACAACATCCTGACAAGACCCGAAATCGAAAATCTCCATGAGGAACTCTTTGACATAATCCAGTACATTGATGATGAAGTGATATACAATCAGAAAAACATAACTAACCTTCTTAAAGCCCACATACTGGTTTTCAAGTACAAGCGGTATAGAAAAGGCTCCAAATACGGAAAAATTACAAAAAACATTATCGATAAGCTGAAACTGAATACTGTTTACATTGACGTCTATGAAATTGTCAACAGCAGACTGCATATTCTGGCTAATCTGCCGACCATGTTTGACAACAGCGTTGAAATCTATGTCAACGATGAAAGGCTGGACGTTCATGAACTTAAGTTTCCCCAAAGGGACAAATATAGCTTAAGTCATAAATACTGTACAAATTATTCATTTGAAGTTGAAATTCCACTGAAAATTGAAAATAAATATGAAATAAAGTTCAAATCCACTAAAGACAAGACCGAGTTATTGATAGAATTTTCAAGGCCATGCAACTTTTCAAACGTCGTAGGTTATGCAAAAACCAGAGACTACATTTCAACTCTTGAAAACAACACAATCATTGTCAAAAAAAGAAATTCACGCGAATGGGTTAAGCAGGAAATAAAAACAATTTACAGAATGCTTAAAAATCATAAGAAAGGATATAAAACAGGAGTGCCTATAAGAACGTTATATCTGTTGGCTTATCCCTATTTCAGACACAAGAGAATCTGGCTGTTTATGGATTTGCCAAACATTGCCGATGACAATGCAATACAGCTTTTCAAATATGCCCAGGACAGGGATCCTGAAATAGAAAAATTCTTCATCTTGGAAAGGGACAGCAAAAACTGGGATGAAGTGAAAAAAATAGGCAAGGTCATACCTTACAAGTCAATAAAACATCGTTTCATTGCACTTTATGCTGAAAAGATTGTTACATCACACCCTGACAACAACATCATCTATCCATTCTGGGGTAACTACCCTTACTTTGCAGGGCTTTTGAAATCCTCAACCATATTTTTACAGCACGGAATTACCAAGGACAACGTTTCATCATGGCTTAACGAATACGACAAGCACCTTGCAATGTTTCTGACATCTTCAAAATATGAATACAAATCAATCTTTGAATATCCGTATAACTATAAAAAGGAAGTTGTCAAACTGCTTGGTTTTCCGAGATTTGACAAACTGGAAAGAAAGGAAGATAAAAAACAGATTCTGATTATGCCTACCTGGAGAAGATACCTCAAGTTCAAATCCAATGAAGTGATTCTGAACTCCCAATACTTCAAAAAGTTCAATTCACTTATAAACAATGAAAAATTGATTGAAGCGGCTAAGCAATACGGATATGAAATAATATTTAAACCCCATCCTAACGTCTACGATTACATAAATCTCTTCGACAGAAATGAGAACGTTAAAATCGACTATGACCATGAGAAATATCAGGACACTTTCAATCACGGGTCTCTTCTGATAACGGATTACTCTTCAGTGGCTTTTGATTTTGCCTATCTCAACAAACCTGTAATCTACTACCAGTACAGCAGAGATTATCATTTCAACATTAATGAAAGCTATTTCAATTACGATACAATGGGTTTTGGTGAAATCTGCCGCAGCGAGGACACACTGGTAAATGAAATCATCGAATACATGAAAAGCGACTGTGAATTGAAAGACGTTTATAAGCAGCGTATTGAAAATTATTTCCTTTTCCGCGATAAGAACAATTCAATGAGAGTATATGATGCAATCAGAAGGCTTCCTCGTAAAGTCTAAGCTCCATATTATGCATTCCTCTTTTTAAAAAGGATTTTCTGTTGAATTCCTTAAATCCTAATTTTTCATACAACGCCTTTGCTTTCGTATTTCTGAAATCAGCATCCAGAGTCACTCTTTTGTAGCTGTTTTTTCTGGCATAATCTATGACGTCATGAATTACACGTCGTCCATATCCCTTTGATCTTTTGTCCTTATCAATAGCTATCTCGGCAAGATAGAAATCGCCCTTTTTAATGTCTGACAATACGAAATGGTCTAAAATGTCAACTATGAACAGTTTATAATGCTTAAGGCGAAATTCATGATGGATATCTGAAGTGTAAAACAACAGCATGCCTATTAATTCCCCATCATCCAGGATAACTTTCAGGCACTTTTCCTTTCTCAAATTCTTTTCGATTGCATCAATTGCCTTGTCGCTGGATTTGAAAAGCCTGTCGAATGTTCTGAAATCAACATCATATATCAATGTTGCAACATGTCTGGAATCATGTATTTCCGGGTCAAAAGTTTCATATTCCATGTTATCTACTTTTCACGATAGTTAATGCAAATACGGCAGCTCCAAAACCGTTGTCTATATTTACGACTGCGATTCCCGGAGCGCATGACTGAAGCATTGCGTCCAAAGCGACACGTCCCCCTTCGCCAACGCCATATCCGACTGATGTGGGAACGGCAATTACAGGAATGTCGACAAGCCCTGCAACGACTGAAGGAAGTGCTCCTTCCATTCCGGCACATACGATAAGCACTTCAACGCCTTCCTTTATCATATGAGCGATTTGAGGGAATAATCTGTGGATTCCGGCCACTCCGATATCATAGGATGTAATTGCTTCGCATCCCCCTTCCTCAACAATGACCTTTGCCTCCTCGGCAATGTTTATGTCTGAAGTCCCGGCGGTTATAATACCAATTTTTGCAACAGGTTCGAATTTATTCTCATCTGTTTTGATAACCAGTATTTGTGCTCTTTTATTATAGTCGAAAATGAAATCGTCAAGATAGTCCAGATCCTTTTGGAGCTTTTCATATCTTTGCCAGGACAATTTTGTAATAATCAGGTTTTGAGGGTTTTCGCTTTCAAAATACTTTTTAATGATTAACAGCAGGTCTTCATAGTCCTTACTTGGGGAAAATACGGCTTCCGGAAAGCCCGTTCTGTTTTGGCGTTTTGAGTCGAATTTGGCGATGTCATCAACTTCCAGAATATTATTTGACTTTATCATGTTTTCTGCCGTTTGTAAATCTATTTCCTCATTGATTAATCTTTCAAGTATTTCCCTCATAATACTAATATAAGATTGAAGATATTAAAAAAACTTATGAATAATTAAGCCTAAATACTATAATATTTATGACAGCGAAAAAGATTTTAACTCAGGGAATTGTGCAGGGTGTCGGATTCAGGCCTTACGTATACAGACTGGCTACAGGTTTACAGCTGAACGGTTATGTCAGGAATCTGGGAAATGTTGTGGAAATCATCCTTGAAGGAAAAGACATTGACTTATTTATTGAAAGGTTACAGACTGAACTGCCACCAATAGCTCGAATTGACTCTCTTGAGGTTACAGATATTGATGAGGGCAATTTTTCTGATTTTAAAATCATTGAAAGTTCAGATTCATATTCCGGAGTGAGCATCATCCCGCCGGACATTGCAATCTGTGACAGCTGTCTGGGCGAAATCAGAAATCCCTCAGACAGACGCTACAAATACCCTTTCAACGCATGCACCGACTGCGGTCCGAGATTTACCGTAATTGACAGCGTTCCATACGACAGGAACAGGACATCGATGGACGAATTCCCCTTATGCAGCGACTGTCTAGTTGAGTACAGAAATCCTCTTGACAGACGTTATCACGGCGAGGCAATCTGCTGCAGCGATTGCGGACCCCAAATGGCAATTTATAAAAAGGATTCTCTTATTGAATGTGACAATCCCATTAAGTTAGGTGCCAACAAGCTTAAAGAAGGCAAGATTTTGGCCATCAAGGGAATCGGCGGAACCCACCTTGTTGTTGATGCGTATAATGACAAAGCAATAAATGAGTTAAGGTCCAGGCTCAACAGACCGAATCAGGCTTTCGCTGTCATGAGCAGTGATTTGGATGCAGTTAAAGGATATGCTAAACTATCTTCTAGAGAAATCGAAACCATCACTTCAAATAAACGTCCAATCGTCATTTTAAAGAAAAATGAGAGATATGCGTTTCCCGAAAGCCTCTCGCCGGGCCTTCACAATATCGGTGTGATGCTTCCATACTCCCCAATGCACTACCTGCTTTTTGATGAGGGGGAAATCGACACCTATGTGATGACTTCAGCCAATATCCCCGGAGAGCCTATGATGATTGACAATGAGGAAATCATTGGAGGCGTCAGCGACTATTCACTCATCCACAACCGTAAAATCTTAAACAGATGCGACGATTCCGTAATAAGGTTCAGAAATGATGAGCTGTCCTTCATTCGCCGTTCCAGAGGATATACTCCCGAACCTTACACAATCAACTATGATGTCAATGACTTGAATGTGCTGTCACTGGGTCCGGAACTTGATGTCACATTCTGTCTTGCAACTGGAGCAAGTGCATACCCATCACAGCATATCGGAAACACGAATAAAGTAAAGACACTTGATTTCCTTAAAAGTTCAATCAAGCATATGAAAAGAATTACGAAGATATGTGATATAGATGCAGTTGCGTGCGATTTGCACCCACAGTTTTTCACTACGAAATTGGCATATGAATTTGGAGTGGATGTGATACCTGTCCAGCACCACCATGCCCATGCAGTGGCCCTTGCTAATGACCACGAAGCCAGTGAAATGATTGTTATCGCCGCCGACGGAACAGGATACGGCGATGACCACACAAGCTGGGGCGGAGAAATACTCTACACTGACATCAGAAGCTATGAAAGGATGGGGCATCTGGAAAGGCAGAAAATGCCCGGAGGAGACCTTGCAACCAAATATCCTATCAGAATGCTATTGAGTATCCTTAAAGATGAGGAAATGATTAAAAATTACGTTGACCATTTCAAATACGGCGAAATCGAAATAAAAAATATTTTTAAGCAGCTGGATTCCGGAATAAACGTTGGCGTGACCACAAGTACCGGAAGAATACTCGATTCCGTTTCAGCAGCTCTTGAGATATGTAACGAGAGGACATATGAAGGTGAATCGTCCATGAAACTCGAATCTGCCGCATATTACTCCACAAACGAACTAGAACTGCCGCTGATTATTGAAGACAATGTTTTAAACACCACAGAAATTCTTCGTGAAGTCGTAACTCTCTATTCAAAAGGCTATAAAAAGGCAGACATTGCAAGTGCAACACAAAAGACAATTGCTGAAGGGTTAAGTGAGCTTGCAATCGCATCAGCTGATAAAAAAGGCCTTGAAGATATCGGAGCAACAGGTGGAGTATTTTACAACGAAGCCATTACCGACACCGTTAAAAATTGCATTGAATCCAATGGATATAATTTCCTGCAGCATAAAAACACCTGCTGTGGAGACGGTTCAGTCAGTTTAGGTCAGGCCATAGTTGCTAAAATGAGAGTGTCTAATTAGTTTATAGGCAAAAAAACCTATAAACTGCCACATAATTAGACTAAATTCTTTTATACATATGTTTCAGAGGATCAAAAATTAGAACATGAAAACATATTCCAAATAATAATATAAATAATAATATTATATAAAATTAACTAAAAAAAGATAACAACATAAAAATAGAGTGTCTAATTAGTTTATAGGCAAAAAAACCTATAAACTATCACATAATTAGACTAAAAGTTTTCAATCCATATGTTTCAGAGGATCAAATTAGAACATGAAAACATATTCTAATAGATAATATATAATAATAAATTATATAAAATTTTCTAAATTGGTAAAGGGAAGAATTACGCAAAACTTCCGGATGTGATCCCTTGAAAAAACACGAACCTTTACCCAGTTCAACAGCATACTGCTATCATATCAGCTAACACAAAGCCATGTATAGGCTTATGACTGCCAATATGACAGAGACAATATTGATAGCTATTGCCAAAGCACTAGCCATACTTTTCCTCCATATGTGAATGAAAACTTTTAAAAAACATGATTCATTACCTAATAAATACATGTAAGTTTTAATTCATCTATTACATGAAACAATTATTCACCCATAATATAAAAATTAGATAGAAATTAATCCGGTTATATTGTATGAGGAGGTTATATTGTATGAACTTGTAAAAAAAGAGAAAAAAGAGTTATAACTAATACAAATCGATAGAATTATCTGTCCCTTAGAGTGCGCTCAAGTATATATTCGGCTCTTGCCTTGAGATTATCATATAGTCTTATCTGATTTTTGAGCTCCTCCAGGGCTTCCATCTGACCGTTGTCCAGTCTCTTTTCTATGTCTAAAAGTTTGGACCATTCGTCGCCTGACGGCAGCTGCAGGGTATCTCTGGGATTGTTGAAGTCCACGTTAAATGAGTTCTTGTTGATAGTTATGTGTATGGTCACTTCATTATCCAGATCATAGTATTTGCGCGGTCTTCCCCTCAATACTTTCTTATATGATGAGTTGAGTATGCCGACATCTTCCATCGCCCTTAAGTGTGCAATGATTGCCTTCTGGCCGACGTTGAGCTCATTGGATATTTCGCTTACGAACATCGGTTCCTGCCTTAGGAGATCTATTATGTCTCTTCTCGTTTTACAGCCCATGACATCCAGGATGTCTTCCTTGTCTATTTCGCCAACATTGCTTCCGTAGTTTCCGGTAATTTTTATGCTGTCTGATGATGAATTACCTTTATTCTGGAATTTGGCATTTTTCTTAATCTCATTTGTATCAGTCATGTTTATAGATTATATCTTAAACCATATTTAAAGTATTGTATTTTTATTACAAAATGTAAGAAAATAACCGAAACATTTATATAACTTTTTGTTACTATAATAATGTAAGAGAAATGTAACTTTTTGTTACTTTAATATTTGGTCATGAAAACTCGGAGTAATAACTCTTGAAAGATGAACCATTTTCCTATATGTCCATAAATTCCTTAAGCCAAATATTTGAAGTGCAAAAACAGTTATTCTCTGCTGAGAGTTATTACAAAGAGTTTTTCAAAAACAGAAGGGTGAGTGAATGGCAAAGAAAAAAGAAAAAGAAGAAACTAATGAAACGCAAGATCTTCAGGAGCAGTACGATGAGCTGCTTGAGGAGCTGGCTTCAAAGGATGAGGAAATATCCTCACTCAAAGAAGACCTCGAAAAGCAGGAAGGCGAAACTCAGGAATATGTCTCACTGTCCCAAAGACTTCAGGCTGATTTTGAAAATTTCAAAAAGATTACAGACAAAAGAAACGCTGAAATCATAAAATTTGCTAATGAAGACGTTATCAAAGAATTCCTCGACTGTTACGAAGACCTCGAAAGATCCCTTACAATCGAAAGCGACAAGGATTTCAGAGAAGGTGTGGAATTAATATACAACAAATTTTCAGATGTCCTGACCAAAGAAGGTGTTGCAGAAATTCCCGCAAAAGGGGAAAAGTTCGACCTGAACAAACATGAGGCATTAATGGTTCAGGAAAGCGAAGACGTTGAAAACGGATACATTATAGAAGAGCTCATGAAAGGATACACATACAAGGACAAAGTCCTCAAATACTCAAAAGTAATCGTTTGTAAAAAATAATCATGTTTATATAAATTATTAATTAAGAAAAAATTGGTGATATTTATGTCAGATAATAAAAAAGAAAAAATCATTGGAATCGACTTAGGAACAAGTAACTCCGCAGCATCAGTACTTGTAGGAGGAAAACCAACCACAATTCCTTCAGCAGAAGGAGCAAGCCAATACGGTAAATCCTTCCCAAGTTATGTTGCATTTACTGAAGACGGACAGATGCTGGTTGGTGAACCTGCAAGAAGACAGGCCGTAACCAACCCTGAAAACACAATAAGCGCAATCAAAAGACTTATGGGAACCGACAAAAAAGTAACCGCAAACGGCAAACAGTACTCCCCACAGGAAATATCAGCATTCATCTTACAGAAAATCAAAAAGGACGCTGAAACTTTCTTGGGCGAACCTATCGAAAAAGCTGTAATTACCGTACCGGCTTACTTTGACGACAACCAGAGAACCGCAACAAAAGACGCAGGTACCATTGCAGGACTTGATGTAGTAAGACTTGTAAACGACCCGACCGCAGCAAGTTTAGCATACGGTCTTGACAAACAGGATGACGATGACATCAACATTATGGTATACGATTTAGGTGGAGGTACCTTAGACGTAACCATTATGGAATTCGGTGGAGGAGTCTTTGAAGTAAAATCCACCAGCGGAGACACACAGCTCGGTGGTACCGACATGGATAACGTACTTCTCAACTACCTCGCTGATGAGTTCAAAGCAAAAGAAGGCATCGACTTAAGAGACAACGACCAGGCAGTTCAAAGGTTAAGGGAAGCTGCTGAAAAGGCAAAAATCGAATTGTCAACCACCCTGACCACTGAAGTTAACCTGCCTTTCATTGCAATGGGATCTGACGGCGCTCCTAAAAACTTGATTGAAAGCTTAACAAGAGCAAAACTTGAAGAACTGGTTGACGGCATCGTTCAAAAATCAGGCAAACCAATGCAGCAAGCTCTTGACGACGCTAAAATGAGCAAAAGCGAAATCGACAAAATCATTTTGGTCGGTGGACCTACCAGAATGCCATGCGTACAGTCCTTTGTTGAAAAATTCATCGGAAAACCAGTTGAAAGAGGAATCGACCCAATGGAATGTGTATCAATGGGAGCATCCATCCAGGGAGGAGTATTGGCTGGAGAAATCAAAGACTTAGTTCTTTTAGACGTAACTCCATTATCATTAGGTATCGAAACCCTCGGTGGAGTATCAACCACATTAATTGAAAGAAACACAACAATTCCAACCAAGAAAAGCCAGATCTTTTCAACTGCAGCTGACAACCAGCCTTCCGTAGACATCAACGTGCTTCAGGGTGAAAGAAGAATGGCAGTGGACAACACTTCCCTCGGACGTTTCCAGTTAGTCGGAATCCCACCTGCACCAAGAGGAGTTCCTCAAATCCAAGTGACATTCGATATTGACGCAAACGGTATTATCAACGTTACCGCAAAAGACAAAGGAACCGGTAAGGAACAGGCCATTACAATTACTTCCTCAACCAAATTATCCGATGAAGAAATTGAACAAAAAATCAAGGAAGCTGAAATGAACGCTGAAGCAGATAAGAAAAAACAGGAAGAAATTGAAATCAGAAACAATGCAGACTCATTGATTTACACATCTGAAAAAACATTAGATGAACTCAAAGACAAAATATCCGAAGATGAAAAATCCAATGTTGAAAAACTTGTTGGTGAGTTAAGAGAACTCATTGCCGGAGACGACATCGAAGCTATCAAAGCAAAAACCGAAGAATTGGAAAAAGTAGTCCAGGAAATTGGTGCTAAAATCTACCAGCAGGCTCAGGCTGAAGCACAGGCTCAGCAGGCTGCAGGACAAGATCCAAATGCCGGAGCTCAGGGCGCACCTGATGACGACGATGACACAATCGATGCAGACTACAAAGTAAAAGATGATTAGATTTATGAATAAATGTTTTATCTCAGGCGTAGGTAATCAGAATCAGAATCAATAAAGTAAACTAACGCGAGATGAAACATTTTATTTTTTTATCTAATTTTTTTTAATCAAATTTTAAGGTGAATAAATGGCAGACAAGCGAGATTACTATGAAGTCCTTGGGGTAGACAAATCTGCTGATGAAAAGGAAATCAAGAAAGCTTATCGTAAACTGGCTATGAAATACCACCCTGACGTAAGTGAAGAGGAAGGTTCCGAAGAGAAATTCAAGGAAATCAGTGAAGCTTACGCAGTGCTATCAGATGAAGAGAAACGTCAAAGGTACGATCAGTTCGGTCATGCAGGTATGGAAGGATTTACTGCTGAAGACTTCTATCAGAACGTTAACTTCGACGATATTTTCCAGGGCTTTGACATTGGCAATATCTTCGATTTATTCGGTTTTGGCGGAGGCGCACGTTCAAGAGGAAGAACAGGCCCACAAAGAGGTTCAGACATTTACACTGACGTTACAATTACTCTTGAAGAGGCATTCAACGGATGCGAAAAGGAAATCAAGGTTACAAGAAGCGAACTTTGCCCTACATGTAACGGTTCAAAATCAAAACCCGGCCATGACCCTAAAACCTGTCCAACATGTAACGGAACAGGTCAGATTAAGGAAGTCAGCAACACTTTTTTAGGCCAGATGGTTAATGTAAGGCCATGCCGTGAATGCGGCGGAACAGGAAAGATAATCACCGATCCGTGTGACGACTGTCACGGTAAGGGAAATATAAGAAAAACCAAAACAATCAAGCTCGAAATACCTGAAGGTGTAGATGAAGGAAATCATTTAAGGGTATCCGGTGAGGGTAACTGCGGAGATGCGGCAGGCCTTGAAGGAGACTTAATAGTTTCAGTCTACATTAAAGATAATAAACTCTTCGAAAGAGAAGGCGACCACCTGTACTATGAGCAGCAGATCAGTTTTCCGCAGGCCGCACTGGGTGACGTCATAAGCATACCAACAATCGAAGGCAAGGAAGTAGAGTTTAAGATAACTCCGGGAACACAAAGCGGAACAGTATTCAAATTAAGAGGTCAGGGAATGAACTCAGTAAGGCATTCCGCAAGAGGAAACCTCTACGTTACCGTAACAGTAGTAGTTCCTAAAAAATTAAATTCAAAACAGAAACAATTATTAACAGAATTTGCCGAAGTCAGCGGAGAAGAAATAAAACACGTTGAAAAAGGCTTGAAAGATAAATTCAAAGAAGTATTTAATTAGCTATTTTCCACATGTAGCTAATTATCCTCCTCTTTATATTAAGTGATAACCATGGCCAGACCAATAGAAGAAACACCAACATTATACGGAAAAGATGCTATAGACTTTTTAAATTCTTTAGACAAAGAATTAACCAAAAAAGAAGAAAAATATATTGAAGAAATGTTTTCACAAAGAAATGCTCCTTTTTAAATTGCATCCTTTATTATACAACTAATTCAATTTATCCAATTAATGAAAATGAAATCAGAGGAATATACAGAATATCATCCTTAAATTCTATATTGGAAGTTCTATTTGAAACCAATACTCCATAATCTGCACCATATCTGTTTTTTGCTCTTGTCAGCTGACTTTTGGTTTTTTTACCGACTCCCACCTCAATTGGAATAACATCATCAAACATTTTCACTATGAAATCGACTCCTTTCTTATTAGCATCATAGAATATGCCCAGTGAGTTGAAAGATTCATCGGCAAATCTCTTTAATGTAGATGCGACCATATTTTCAGCAAGCACAGCATAACATTTCTCATGATTCAAATCATATCTGCCTACGCGATAGTTAATGGCGGATTTAAGGCATGGTGTCAAAAAGAAATGCTGTTTAGGTTTATTGAGAATTTTGCCTGCAGATCCATATGCATTAATGCTAAAAATCAGTTGGGACTTTTCCAGAGCATCCAAAATATTATTAACTGTACGTATATTCAAATTAAGACTTTGGGCTAATGCAGAATTGGATGTGCTTCCCGGTTTTTTGGTTGCAAGATATGAAATCAGCCTCAAGATACTTTCATTGGAAACCTTATTGAATGATGCGAAATATCTCAAATCCTCCTGAACAATCCTTTCTATCAAATCATTGGTTAAACGATGTGTGTCCACTTCCGTCATTTTAATGGAAAATGGAAATGCACCTGAGTGCAGAAATTTCTTTAATATGATTTCAGGATCATTATTTAAATCCAGCAAATCCTTTTTAATTAAACTTTCACATTCGATTGCTTTTTCAATATTGCTTTCATCCATTTTCAATATGATATCCCTGAAATTATTTTTTGTTAAATTGAGATTATGATTTAAAAGCAGATATTCTGAAAAATTGCATGGAAACATCTGCTCTTTCATGATTCTTCTTGATGCATCAGTGTTGGTCTCCAAATTAAGGGCTGATGAACCGGTGAAAATCATGAATATGTTGAATGTTTTATCAAATAATAACTTGGCATAATCCGCCCAGCCCATATCCAATTGGGCCTCATCAACAAAGAGAAAAATCTTTTTGTTTAAATTAACTGCAGTTGTGCCGTGAATGTCCTCCAAATACAAATCAACAATATCCTTAATTGGGACATCATAGGAAATTTTCAAGTCATGAACATCGAGATAAAAGATATCTGACTTTGGAACATTTTTTTCTTTGGTGAGATACTCATATAACTGATATAAAACAGTTGTCTTGCCAACACCTCTTAAACCTGACATCATGAAAAAACGATTGTAATATTCACCATCAGTTACTATAAAATTATCAATATGATTTTTAAACTCGTTGAACTTCAAACGAGAATAATCAATATCTTTCAAATGATTTCTTGCCAATATTGGTGTTTCCCTTTGTTTTGCATGAATATAATTAATTAACTTCGTTTTTGATGTCATGATTTTATATTTAATATTCTTGATTTATAAACATTATGTAGTACACTACAATACTCTTTATAAATAAGCTATGCAGTACACTACAATATACGAATATTGAAAAAATCAGACGAAATTTCAATGCATTTTAATTGAATAGTCATACGATAAAACAATACATCAATCAGTAATCCATGCCAATATTTAATCAGTTATTTATAATAATTAATTGGCAGTTGAAAAAAAGTAAACTTAAATTATGTAATCTACATGTAAAAAAAGAAAAAGTGAGAAGTTAATTAAAACTTCTCTTAACCTAAGCGGTTACAGTTACCTTGTTAGCAGCTAATGCATAGCCGTAACTTGAGGTAATAATGTATTCGCCAGGCAGTAAATTAATGTTTAATCTAGCAATACCGTTACTGTCGGTTGTTCTGTTGTAGAATACACCATTGATGTTGAATCCGATACTTTGACCTGCGTAAGGGTTTCCTTGACCGTCAACTAATTTTGCTTCAAATGCGCCTGCTTCACCGAATTTTTTGGTGAAATTGCTTGCAGTTAAAACAGGAAGTACAGTAACGTTGTGTGCAACTTTACATCCTTTGTATTCAGCGGTGATTATGTAATCGCCAGGCTGCAAGTTGATGTTGAGTTTAACGTGTCCTGTTTCATTGGTTGTACGGTTGTAGAATACACCGTTGATGTTGTAGGAAATTATTTCACCTGCTTTAGCAGGGTTACCTTCATCATCCAATACTTTCAATACATATTGGGTGTCGTTGCGGAAGTATTTTACAAGATCATAATCTTCAACAAATCTGGATAACACAGTAATGTTATTGGTTTTAACCTCACCGGTAGCAGGGTTGGTTAAAGTAATTGTGTAGTTACCAGCAATCAAAGTAATAGCAATTGAAGCAGAACCGTTAGCATTTGTAGTTCTGGTATATACTGCACCGTTTACATCAAATGTAACACTAGCGTTAACCAAAGGATTGCCGTTTTCATCAAGGAATGTAGCGACAAATCTTTCAGGAGCCTTTTCAACTTTAGTCAAGTCTTCGGAAAGGATAGTTTCCTCAGGAGCAGGAACCTCAATAGTCTCGGTTGCATTTGCAGGTGCGTATTTCTTATCACCAGTGTAGGTAACGCTTACAGTGTGGTTACCAGGAGCTAATTCCGGCAATTCGAAAGCAGCAGTACCGTTTTCAACAGGAACATAGTAACCTGTACCGTCAACGTCAACAAGCATGTAACCGGTAGCGTCTTCAGGTAAATCAATGCTAATTTCATCATCTGATACGCTTACGTTAGCTTCAGAATCAACAGGAGTATCGTTTTTAGGAGCAGGAGGAACAGTTACAGCAACAGTAACATTAGCAGGAGCATAAATTTCATCACCAGAGTAAGTAACGATTGCCTGATATTCGCCTTCATCCAATCCGATAACTTCAACAGTAGCCTGACCGTTTTCGATTGACGCATAGTAACCTGTACCGTTAACATCAACTAAAACATTACCGGTAGCATTTTCAGCTAATTTTACAGTAATAGTAGTGTTTTGAGCAGTTGCGGTTAAGTTAGCATCTTCAGGAACAACTTCAGGAACAGTTACGGTTGTATTTGCAGTTGCAGGTGCATATTTATCATCACCGGAATAAGTAATTTCAACCGGATATTCACCAGGAGCTAAATCACTTAAGTCCAATTCGATTTCGTCATCTGCATCGAAGTAGTATTTTTTGTCTCCAACGCTTACAACAACATAACCTTCAGCATCTTCAGGAAGCTCAACAGATACATCACTGTCATTAACAGCAACAGTAACGTTAGCTTCTTCAGGAACAACTTCAGGAACAGTTACAGTCGTATTTGCAGTTGCAGGAGCATACTTATCATCACCGGAATAAGCAATCTCTACAGGATATTCACCAGGAGCAAGACCGCTTAAATCCAACTCAATATCATCACCAGCATTAAAGAAGTAATCAGTACCATTAACACTAACAACAACATAACCCTCAGCATCTTCAGGCAATTCAACAGATACATCACTGTCATTAACAGCAACAGTAACGTTAGCTTCTTCCGGAACAACTTCAGGAACAGTTACAGTAGTATTAGCAGTTGCAGGAGCATACTTATCATCACCGGAATAAGCAATCTCAACAGGATATTCACCAGGAGCAAGACCACTTAAATCCAACTCAATATCATCACCGGCATTAAAGAAGTAATCAGTACCGTTAACACTAACAACAACATAACCCTCAGCATCTTCAGGAAGCTCAACACTTACATCACTGTCATTAACAGCAACAGTAACGTTAGCTTCTTCTGGAATTACTTCAGGAACGGTTACTTCACCTGTTGTGGTGATTTCGTTGTAGTTGTCGTCTCCTGTGTATGTTACGGTTGCATTGTATGTACCAGGTTCTAAACCGATGATTTTAACATCTGCTTTACCGTCTTTTACAGGAGCGTAGAATCCTGTGCCGTTTACATCAACCAGCACATATCCGGTTGCATCTTCAGGCAATTCAACATCCACACCATCTTCAGTAGTGATGTTTAATTCTACATCAGCCTTATCAACAGTAAAGTCTAAAGTAGTTTCACTTTCTGCGTATTTAGCATCACCGGCATATGAGATTTCAGCGGTGTAGTCACCAGCTTCCAGGCCAGGAACAGTAAATACTGCTTTACCGTCTTTGATAGCTTCTGTGTAGATTCCGTCTTCAACTTTAATGGTTACGTTACCTGTAGCATCAGCAGGGACACTTACGGTTACTGTTACGTTTTCACCTTTTTTAGCTTCACTTGCTTCAGCACTTACATCGTAGTCGCTTACTTTAGATACTGTGAAGTTTTCACTTCCGGTTGATGGTTCGTAGTATAAATCACCGGCGTAGGTTACTTCAACCGTGTAGTTTCCGTAAGCTAAACCATCAACTGCAAATGTTGCAGATGAATCTTCAAGTTCTTTATCGTCAGTGTATTCGCCTATTTTAATTGATACTTTACCTGTAGCGTTAGCGACAGTCACAGTAATATTGGTTAAATCACCGACACAACCTTCCTCGATGTTAATTTCGATTTCGGATGGCAATCTTGTAAGAACTGATAGTGTGCCTTCAGTGGAGTTTGCTTCATAGTTGTCATCACCAGGATATCTTACAGTGAACGGATAGTCACCATAGACCAAACCAGGAATAGCAAATACTGCTTTACCTTCTTTGACAGCTTCAGTGTAAGTTTCATTGTTGATTTCAACAGTTACATTACCAGTAGCGTCATCAGGAAGAGTTACAGTAATTACAGCATCTTTTCCAACATCAGCAACAGGAGCTTCAATATCGAAAGTGTAATTGTCGGCTTTTGCAACACTGAAGTCTTTAGCAGCTTGTGATGTAGCATATTTGCCATCACCATCATATGTGATCTCAGCAGTGTGGTTGCCCGCATTCAAGTCAGGAATAGTGAATACTGCTTTTCCGTCTTTGATTGCTTCTGTGTAAATGCCTTCCTCAACTTTAACTGTTACGTTACCTGTAGCATCTGCAGGGACACTTACGGTTATTGTTACGTTTTCACCTTTTTTAGCTTCACTTGCAGTAGCGTCGATAGCATAGTCAGTGACTTTTTCAACTTTAAAGTCAACGGAAGCAGCGTTTTCATCGTATTTATCATCACCTGCATATGATATTTCAGCAGTGTAGTTGTCATAAGCTAAATCCTTAATAGTGAATTTGGCAACGCCTTCTTTGATAGCTTCACTGTAAGTGTCGTTTCCAATTTTGACTGTTACGTTTCCGGAAGCATCATCAGGAACAGTTACTTCAATGATTAAATCCTCACCGACTTTAATATCATCTGCTTTGGCATCAATTGCATACTCACTAACTTTTGAGATGGTAAAGTTTTCTTCTGCAGTATTCGGATTATAATTGTCGTCTCCGCCGTATGATACTTCAACAGTGTAGTCTTCAGCAGCCAAATCCTTGATTTCGAATTTTGCAACTGAATTGTTCAATTCTTTAGTATCGGTTTTGTTTGCGACTTTGATTGATACTTTACCGGTTGCGTTAGGAACGGTCACAGTAACGTTGGTTATTGTACCGACAGTTGCGTTTTCAACTTCAACTTTGATTTCAGATTCGAGTTTGGTAACTGAAATGTCTTTAGTCTCAGAAGCAGTTTCATGAGTAGCGTCACCGCCGTAAGTTACTTCAATAGTGTAGTTATCAGCAGCGAACTTGTCTGCGTTGAAAATTACAACAGTGTTGTTTAAATCCTTGGTTTCTGTGAATTCTCCGACTTTAACGGTGACATTACCTGTACCATCAACTTCAACCTTAATTAATAAATCGTCGCTTACAGTAATATTATCGGCAGTGATGAATATTACAGGAACAATCTTTTTAATAGTTAAGTTGGAAGTTCCGTTGGATGGGTTGTAGAACTCGGTTCCGTTGAATTTAAACTCGACAGTGTAGTTGTCAACATCCAATACATCTTTGATTTCAAAGCTTGCAACACCGCTAGTATCAGTAGTAGCATTGTATGTCTCATTGTTTACAGTTAGGAAAATAACGTTTCCGGCCTCTTTAACGCTTAAAGTTACGTTGATGACTAAATCATCACCATAGGTAATTTCAACGTCTTCAGCAGAAACAGTAGTGTTTGCTTTAACAATGTTTAATGTGAACTCTTGGTTATCTATTGTTAAGTTGACAGTACCGAAAGCATCTGGTAAAACAGTGAAAGACACTTCATTGCCGTTAATAATGTAGGAAGTGCTGTTTTGACCGTTTTCAAAGATAGCGCTCTCAGCAATAGCTCCAACAATACGGGCAGGAAGAGTAGCGTTTAGCTCAGATCCGTCATTGGATATGAATTTCACAGTGATAGTGTTATTTTCATTAATAACTAATTCACTTGGAGTTACATCAGCGACTACCCAATTGTCAAAGGTATTTGCTCCATAAATTAATACTGGAATATCAGCTGAAGTAATGTTTCTGCCCCACCAGTTATTGTTAAGAACCATCTTAGCATAATCATTTGATGTATAAACAACATATAAACAAGAATTATTTGCAAATACTGAATTGAAAATATTTAAAGTACCTGCATTTAATGTAAACATATTTCCAGTGCCGACATTATTTTCAAATATTGAATTTTCAACTAATGCTTCAGTATTTGTATAGAATAATTCTCTGGTGAAATTTTTAAATGAAGAATTATTAATATACAAGTTCTGAGCACCCATATACCAATTGTTTACAATATTTTCAAATTCTGAATTATTTATAATTAATTTTCCAGAAGAATACGGGCTACTTCCAGTTAAAGAATACGTTACAATATTTTTAAATGAACTATTATTAATTGTTAAAGATTTGTATTGATCCATAAATGAATTACCAACAGTGGAATCAAATACTGATACATTATTTAAAACAACATTACTCTGTGTGAAATAGGAAAAGTGGTAAACATTACTTATATTGTAAATATTCACATTTTCGAAATTAAGATTTTCAATATACATAAATGTGAATAATGTAACAGAAGTAGTTTCTCCTTTAATATCATGAATATCAATATTTTTAATATTCATTGTGAAATTATTAACATTTACAGAGTTACTTATAATAGATTTCGTAATATTGACAAATTCAACGATTCCAGTTTCATCAGGCAAACCAATAATTGAAAGAATTGAATTATCTGCTACATCTAATACTAAATTACAATTTAAATCACCAGTGTATTCACCAGGTTTCATATAAATAGTAGTGTTGATAGCATTGATATCTTTAAATGCTCTGGATAAAGTTAAATAAGGATTATCTTCAGAACCATCACCTAATTCATCATCACCTAAAACATCAACATAAATAATCTTTTCTTTAATTTGTTTCACATTTATTGTTGAGCTTAAGATAGTTAAATCCTCAGGATTTAAGATATTATTAATATAACCAGATAGGACATATGTACCTTCACCAGCGAATTTGAAATCGGAATCTATAGTTCCGTTTACAAGCCTCATATTTTTGAAATCAGAGCCGTTAAGAGTAATGTAAACTGTAGAACCTGAAATCAAATTACCATCAGCATCCATTAAAGTAGCATTTATATGTAAAACATTACCTTCAATATCAATAGTTTGATTTTCGTTGAACGTTAATATATATTTAGAACCATAGATTTTAGCGGAATCGGAACTAATATAAATGTAATTTCCATCAATTAATGCAGTATTATTAATTGCAGTATTATTTACAAATTCTACGTTACCACTAATAATATTTACAACTGCACCGCGATTAGCAACATTATTTTTAAATGTATTGTTAATAACTGTTGCAGAACCTTGTAAATAAAGTGTACCTACACTATAATTGTTAGAATCAAAGACATTATTTGTTATTACCAAACTCCTAGGAACATAATTACCATAAATAATGCCTCCATTAGAAGCATAATGATTTCCTGTGAAATTACATCCATCTATTGTCAAACGGACATTATTATTTGTATAAAATATGGTATTTGCAATGTTTGAAAATGTTGAATTTATAAATGTGGCTGTAGTCTGTCTAAGATTTATTGCAGTCCAAGTAGAATCCTTAAGTGTTGAATTAACCATATATAAAGTACCACCAGTAGTTTGTAATCTTCCTACAAAAGTGGAATTTACAATATATAATGTACTGGATGAATCAATGTTAGGCATGTTATTTTGATTGAAATATGAGTTATAAACATTGACTGTTCCAGAAGACTGAATTCCTCTTACTAAATCATAGAAATTACAATCATAAATATTTAAGGTTCCACCATTTAAATTAACAGGACCATAATTCTGATATAAACCACCAGTAATATTTAAATTAACGAGATTTACAACAGTATTGGCTCCAGATATTGTGAAAAGATAAGATTGGATAGGAGTTTCTTTATCCATAATTAAAACAACATCATCATCCTCACCTTTAATGGTTAAATTCATAATATTAGATATTGCTATGCCTTGAGCATAAGTATAATTACCACTTAGAATATGAATTGTTGGATTGACAGCTGAAACAACAGTCAATGCATGTTGAATTGTTGCGAATGGATGATCTCTGGAACCATTATTTTCATCATCACTACCATCAGTTGAAACCCAAACATCATTTAACACATCAGGATTATTGAATTTCAAAGTAGCTGTTTTAACTACATTATTTTCAGCATTTCCTAAAGTACCACTAAGTACATATTCACCATTCAATTTAATATCTACAGTTGTTGTAGCAATACCATCACCTAAACTGGCAGTAGCTACATTAATATCATTTAATGTGAATGAAATTTGAACACCTGATCCTGTGATAACATTTCCATTATCATCAGTTACAGTTACATTTAAATTAACTGATGAACCAGTAATTTCCTGTGTAGCATTGTCATTGAATGTTAAAATAACACCATCGACTGTTCCAGTAGTTAATACATAATTACCAAAATCATTTGCAAAAACGCTTTCTACTGTATTATTTTTTAGATATAAATATCTTTCATTATAGATAGCTCCACCCTCACAAGAAGAACAATTAATAAATTTAGAGTTTAAAACATATAATGAACCATAATTATAAATAGCTCCACCTACACCCCAATCAATTTCACAAGAGGAATTAATAAATGAAACATGATTTATAGTTAAATTACCCATATTATAAATAGAACCTGCACCATCTTCATCATAACCATTGGTGATATCTAAATCTTTTAAAACAACAATAGAATCAGAAGAAATACTATTAATAAATCTGCTTGATTTATTTAAATCAATTACAGTATTTTCACTACCAATAATTGTGAAAGTACCACCAGCAGTAGAAATTACTAAAGGACTTGAAATATTATAATTACCATCAGCTATATGGATTACATTATTATAAGCAAGAGCTTCATTAAATGCTTTTTCTATAGTCTTGAATGGATGAGCCTCAGAACCATCATTTTCATCACTACCACTATTGGAAACATATAAATCTTTATCCACTAAAGGAATAATGTTTAAAGTAGCAGTTTTGATTGTGAAATTAACTAAATAATCTGATTTTACAGAAACAATGTAAGTTCCGTTTAATAATTTTTTGTATTTTAAAGTGTAAACACCATCATTATTATATGTTGCTGAACCCACATTAGTTTCATTTAAATAAAAGTTCAGTGAATTTATTTTGACTAAATTACCCATATCATCATAGATTTTTGCAGATAAATCAACACCGAAAGATTCAATATCAATAGTTTTATTTTCTAAAACTTCTACAGTACCTGAAGAAGCAATGTAATTAGCATAACAGAAAACTCCATCATTTAAAAATGTATTGTTTTCTAAAAATACATTTGCATAAGCACTACTGTAAATTGGAGCATTATTAGTTATACCTGTACAGTTATCAAATATTGAATTTTTAATTTGCATTAAATAATTATTTGTACTGATACAACTTCGAGTGAAATTAATGAATTTTGAACCATCAACAATTAAGGTATGTCCATAATTAGCACTAATTGCTATATGGTTATTTCCATAAAATGTTGAGTTAATCACTTTACCATGACCATTATAATCAAGTTTATTATCATTGAATGTACAGGAATCAATGATAACTTTAGACTCTGAATTACCAGCATCATAAATAGTTGAACTGTATCCATTGTTATTTATAAAAGTACAGTTTGTTACATTTAAATTTCCGTCAACAGTTAATATACCATATGTATGACTACCCCATTGTGTAGCACCATTTGCAAAAATGACATTAGATATATTAACATTAGAGATTCTACCGACATAACAGAATCCAACATTATTTTGCATATCAAAAGTAACATCACCATCATAACCTACAATAGTGAGATTTTGACCATTAATTTCAACAAATTTGGTAATATTATAATTTCCCCCTTTTACATATACATTTCCGCTTAATGCATTATTTAAAGCAGCATCAAGAGCTTTATCCATAGTTTTGTAAGGATTATCTATTGAACCGTTACCAGATTCATCATCTCCTGTTTCAGCAACATAAACATCAATACTTTTTATTTGAGCAATATTTAATGTTGCTGTGCGAACAATACGGTTATCCGTACTTTGAATTGAAGAAGTGACAGTATAATTACCGTCTTCAAAGGCTCCTTTTGTTGTTGCAGAAGCAAAACCTTTATCAAAATCTGCTTGAGTTACATATTTACCATCAATATAGAATTGACATCTTGCACTAGTTTGGATTAGATTGCCCATATCATCTGTAATTGTAGCATTTAAAGGTATATTAATAGATTTAATGGAAATGGAAGAATTATCCAGTATAGTTACATAGTGAGTGCTTGTTATTTTATTCAATGCTAAGTTGAACCATTTTACAGGGGAACTTTCTGAAATAGTATTATTTTCCAGATATATATTATTATTCATATAAAGAAGATAACCCATAGATTCTGGAGTTAAATCAAAATAAGAATTTGTTATTCTAGTATTTGGATTATATAACTGGAACATATATTGATTACTCTTTTCTGTAGTGTTTATGAATTTATCATTATCAAAAGTTAATTCAACTTTAACCATATCATTCATATCCCTATAGATAGTTGGACAGTTAATAAATGTTGAATTTGATACAGTTAATTTATAATTAACATTATAACCTTTACCATAAATAACTGGTTGATCCCAAGTTCCATAAAATGAAGTAATGTTATTGTAATTGATATTATCTTTAAAAGTACAATTATTGATAATGGAAACTGAATCTGCAGCACCATCTATTTCAATACAATGAGGAATACCTGTTGCTGATTCACCACCCCATGTATTGTTTTCAAAACGACAATTGTTGCAATAAATATATTTAGCTTCAGAAGACTGAATGAATGGCAATCCTCTGTATGTTCCATCAAAATCACAGTCTTCAACTGATAAGCTTGACCTATAAACACGAATCATTCCACCATAATTTACTCCACCACCTTCACGATAAACTGTTGGATTAGTGAAACTTAAATTTTTCATTATAATTACTGTATTTTCACTAAATGAAAAAATAGGATAATCAGAACAACCCACATCTAAAATTGGTTTTGAATCACCATAACCAATAAATGTTAAACTACCTTCACCATCTTCATGATTTATGTCTACATTAAAAGTATAATCATTAAATTCATATTTTCCAGAAGCAATATAAATTTCAACATTTTGAAAACCGTTTGCTAATGCAATAGCTTCAGTAATTGATTGGAAAGGACTATCAATGCTACCATTACCTGAAACAGCAACACTATTGTTTACATAATATTTAACATCCTTATCTTTAGGAGGAACAGCATTTAAAGTAGCTGTTTTAACTGAAAAATTATTTAACCCATCAGATTTAGCAGATATAATATAAGTTCCATTTAATACTTTTTGATAATTTAATGTATAGTCAACATTTCCTTCATAATAAGCAGTGCCAGCATAAGTTTCATTTATATAGAAATCAACTGATTCTGGCCTTATTAAATTTCCATTATCATCATAAATTTTTGCAGATAAATCAACACCAAAACCTTCAAAATCTATAGTTTTATTGTTTAAAACTTCTATAACGCCTAAACAAGTAATAGAATTAGCAGCACATAAAAACCCATTACCGTCAAATGTATTGTTAGATAAAACTAAATCGCTGTTTACACTAACAGGAATCATGCTTTTACTACAATTATTAAAAATACAATTAGTTAACTCAACTGGACTCCATGAAAAAACACATGGTTGACTATTAAAATCTAAGAATTTAGATTTGTCAATTACAAGATTTCCATCAGCATAAATTGATTGACCACGGGTATTTCCATAAAATGTTGTATTATATATTAATCCACTACCATAAAAATCAATACCCTGATAGTCTATTCTTGCAGTATTATCCTTAAATAAAGAAGAATAAATTTTAGCAGTACCTCTAACAGCAGAAGAATAACCAGCATTATTGGTAAAAGTACAATTAATAATATTTAAATCTCCTGTTGAAGATACAATACCTCGATAATTCCAATACATTTGACTATATCCATTAGTGACAATAAGATTTGAAATGTTTACTTTAGAATTTGTACCGACAGATAAAAAATCATATTTTGATTGCATATCAAAGGTAACATCTCCGCCATAACCGATTAATGATAAACTACCTCCATCACCAGCATGGTTTAAAGTTATATCTGTACGACTTTCAACAAGATATTTACCGGATGCTATATAAATTTCGACATTCTGACTACTTTCTGCTTTTGAAATAGCATCATTAAGCTCCTTAAAAGGGCTATCGATACTACCATTACCAGAAGTAGTTACGCTATCATTAACATAATACTTAACAACATCAGCAGTACTGACAATATCACTATCTGATGTAACACTAATCACATCATCACCAGCGACGGCAATATCTGCATCATTTATATCTTCTGCATTGACACATGAAAGACATATAAACAAAACAGCAATTATAGCTAATGTTGTTAATATTTTGCTATAATTTGAAATATTTTCACCTCGTTTAACTTAATAGAACTCAAGTTTATTGTTTTTAAAATAAACTTTAGTAAAAAAAACTTCAAAAAAAATAAAAATTCTTTTTATCATTAGTTTTTTATAATAATACCATTTTTACAGTATTATAAACATCAATTAACCTTTAATAATGTTAATTCCTCCATATTTGCATATGATGATTTTAATAAATACTGACCAGGATTTAAATTAATTTTAATCCTAGCATCACCATTTTTATCACAATATTGAGTGTAATTTACACCATTAAGATTAAATTTAACTGGCTCGCCGACTAATGGGTCATCACCGTCTTTCAGATTAACTGAAAACAAATTAGTGTTAGCTGTAATTGAAAATTCATCTGGAACACTAAATGTAGGTTTAAAATTCCAGACAACAACATTACTTGATCTTAAAAGGCCATTAGACTCATCACATACCGTTGCAATATAACGGCCTTTATTTAAATTAATATTCAATATAGCTGTACCGTTTTCATCTGTTGTTCTATGATAAAAGACTCCATTAATGTTAATGCTTACATTAGTATTGGATACTGCTCCGCCAGTACTGTTGAGAAGTTTAATTTCATATTGGCTTTGATTTCTGTAAACTTTATATAAATCATCAATAATCAAAGTAGATAACACAGTAATATTGAAAGAAGATTTGATATTCTCAAAACTTGGATAATAAACTGTTAGAATATATTCTCCAGGATTTAAATTAATATTTAATCTAACAATACCTTCATCATTGGTTTTTCTTGTATAAAAAACACCATTAATATTCATTGAAACATCAACATTATTTAAAGGATTATTTTCAAAATCGGTCAATGTCGCATAAAACTGTGAATCATTTTTATAAAATTTTACTAGATTAGAAGCATTAATCGGTGATGTGACAGTTAATGATGTTTGAACCATATTAGAATATCTATACTCATCATTTCCTTTAAATATTGAATGAATTACATAATTTCCAGGGTTTAAATTTATATTCAAACCTGCAACACCATCTTCATTTGTTGTTCTAATATATGAAACACCATTGACAATAATAGTTACATTAGCATTCCTCACTGGATAGTTGTATTGGTCTGTTAGCAAAACTGTATATCTTCCTTTTCCAATAATGGACATAGAACTATTTGCATTAATTTTTGTCAATTTTAAATTCAAATGATTTAATACAACAATTTTAGAATAGGATTCGCTTGAAAAATATGAATATGATCCATCAAAACGACAATAAACATCATATGAACCAGTGTTTAAATTAATTTTTAAACTAGCTAAACCATTTTCATCAGTGCTACGATTATATTTGACACCATTTACCGAAATACTAACAATTTGATTAGAAATCGGATTATTTAATCTATCTTTTAATTCAACATTGAAATTTGTAACCTTATCATTGAAAACAGAATAAATTGGTGCTGATAAAACAGTAAAAGTTGCATTATCTGAAACAATAGTGATATGGAAGTCAACACTATTTTTTTGATAATCATTAGTGCCTGCAAAAGTTATTTTCGCATCATATGAACCAATACCCAAATTGAAATCCCACAATACAAATCCATTCTCATCAGAAATACCAACAAGAGTTTTTCCATTAATTATACATGATAATGTTTGATTAATTAAAGGATTATTGTAAATATCTGTTATGGAAGAGCTAAATTTCTGATTTGAATATCTAAAAGTAATTGATTTGTTTATTCCAATTACAACAGGAAACTTATAGTCATCATCCACAACAAAAAGATTAGATAATACAAAATCATACTTATAATCCAAATCTCCTCTGAAATAGCTAGTAATATTATATTTTCCATAATTTAAATTGATTTTTAAACGAGCAAAACCATTATCATCAGTCATTCTTGTATAAGAAACTCCATTAACAGAAATAATAACATTTTTACCAGTTAATGGAACATTATTACTATCAGTTAACTTAACAGTGTAATAACCTGAATTTTTGATGATGATATTGGAATCCACTATTAATTTAGAAGTATCTCCATAAACCGTAAGATTTGTTAAAACAATACCTGATTCATCGAACCATTTTTCACCTTCGAAATTAGCTAAAACCAGATACCTACCAACAGGTAAAGTAATTTTTAACTTGGCTGCACCACTATCATTAGTAAAAGCATGATAAGTAACATTAAACTGACTAGAATACACATCAATGACAATTTTACGGTTTGACAATATGGTATAATTATCATCAACCAAAACATAATTTAAATAGTAATCCTCACCAACAACCTCCAAATTAGGAACACCGAATAAAATAGTAGGTGTTCTTTTAACATGAACATTGAAAATCTTTGAAATATTCTTATAAAACCTATTTCCGCCATAAATACAATTAATATTAAAAATACCTGAACCATACACTAAAGGAATAGTGAAATTACCATATTCTCCTGTAGTAAAATTAAATTTGGATATATTTTCATTACCTTTTGTTATAACAACATCTATAAATAAATCAGATAATGGATTTCCATCAATGTCTACAAGACTTGCTGTGAAATTATTGCCTTCACCAACTACAGTCAGTGGAGTTTTATTTATAAAATCCGTTGATGTTTTATTTGGATTTTCAAAAACATTAATGAAAAATGCCTCATAGCAGGACAGATAACTAGAATCTCCACCATATACAAATTCTATTAAATGCTCCCCAACATCAAAATAATCAGAAAATGTGAAATTTACAGTTGAATTTGAGGTCATAAATTCCTCTAAAAAGACACCATTATCATATAATTTAACTAATTTGTCTTTTAATAAATCACCATTTAAATCAGACAAGTTAACTGAATAATTGGCAAAATCGACTTCAGTAATATTTTCTGGACCAATCACGTCTAAACTTGTAGAAATAGTGGCATTTTCATCATTTACAATGAAAATAAAAGAACTGTTGAAAGCATTGAAATAACCGTAACTTTTAGAACGGAAAGGATTAAAAGGATAAACGTTATGTACAAAAGATTTCTTAAATTCCAGCCTATAAACATGAATACCTGGCTCCTTTTCTAAAATAGGTAAAATAAAATTACCTGAATCAGAAGTTGCAATCTTTTTACTCTGCAATATAGGGTCAATTAAATGGCCTTTAGCAAAAATGTCTGTTATATTCAGCAGCTCATCATCCCTATACAAATCAAAATAAGATAAAGAGACTTCACCTAAAGGTTCTATTTCATGACGAATAGTTCCATTATCATTAACTGTCTTATTATATTCCATTGAAAACTCAAAAGGAATAATGGAATTAACATTTGAAATTACAATTGGATAATATGAAACAAAAATAACATCCTTAAAATTAATTTCATGAGAAATATATTTAACAGTGAAATTTAAAGTTTCAGAAGCTGAACTGTGAGTCAAATCACCATTATAAACAAAAAGGTATTTATAAGTACCAAATAAGTTGGTTAATGATACATTGACTTTCCCCACATCATCAGTGAATATGGAATCAACATAAGTCCTGGATTGATAAATCTTAATTTCAGCATTGGCAATATATTCATCCTTAGAATCTATTAAAACTATCTCATAATTAAGAATATCAGTTGAATAAATATTATCCAAATCATGATCAACAGTTAAAAACATTTCAGAGGATAAAAGTGAATAAACAAAAGCGTTTTTAGTGAAAACAGGTGATCCCGCATAGCCATATGAACCCATAATTATATATTTTCCATAATCATATGTGTCATTCCAATCAACATAAGCCACTCCTTCCCATAATCTAGAAATGCCCAATATTATTGATTCATCATTGTTTTCATCATATAATATGAATGTTACGTTACCCCCTGTTACGGGATTACCCATGTTATCAGTGACATTGGCAAATAGATAACCTTCATTATTTAAAATTGTATAAGTTTGGTTATTAACAAAGGAAACTATTAAATATGAAATTGTGGCTGTTGTGTAAATAAAATCGCCATAACCGAACCCTGATAGTTTAGAATGACAATCATCCATCAAATTAGAATATAAAACCAGATTATTTTTTGTATTGTATACAGCACCACCAGTAACATTAGCATTATCAGAAGTGAAATTATTGAAAGATATAATTAAATCCAGACCTTCATTATAAATTGCTCCACCATAAACAGCAAAATTTAAATCTAAAACATTATTTTCTATTTTACCGCCATTTCCACGAACATAAACTGCTCCACCTTTAAAAGCAGAGTTATTTACAAAAGTAGAATTAGATGTGTAAACATCATGACCTGAATTATAAAGTGCTCCACCCATATTATCGGCATAATTATCTACAAACTCACAAAAATTAAAACTGGCAAGAGATCCATAATTAAAAATTGCACCACCATTTGAATAATCTGCTCCTTTTGCCACATTATTATTAAATGTTACATTAAAATAGGAATTGCCTAATCCATGATTATAACTCGCACCACCATACATAGCAGAATTATTCACAAAAGTAGAATTATAAAATGTTGAATAATCCCCATTATCATAAACAGCTCCACCATATATAGCAGAATTATTCACAAAAGAGACATTAGAATATAGGGAAAAATGATTTGTTAATTGTTCCATATCATCATAATTTAGTCTGGTTACAGAATAAACAGCACCACCATCATTTTTAGCAGAATTGTTCACAAATAAAGAATTGATTACATGGAAATTATCTCCTGCAGTATGAAAAATAGCACCTGCTTCATCCATTAAAGCAATATTATTTGTAAAGATGGAATTAATTATTGATGAAGAAATGCCTCTAGTAAACAATGCACCACCACTTGATGCAACATTTTCGTTAAATATACACTTATCAACTGAAGAATTTGCTCCAATTGTAAAAACTGCGCCACCAAATGAATATCTTGAATTATTATTGAAATTTGATGAAAAATTTGAATTGGTGATAGATATATTATCCATTTTCAGAAATACTGCACCACCACCCATGAAATAATTATTATCATATAATGAAAGTACATTATAGTCACAGTGCATTAGATGATTTCCATTAAAATAACAATTGTCAATAGAAATATTTGAATAAATATTATTGTATAAATAATCCATTAAATGTCGATTATTTGTATAATAATCAAAGCTAGATAATGCACCACCAATGTATGCTGAGTTATTTAAGAAAATGGAATTTTTAACTGTATTATTATTTCCCAAAATAGAAAATGCTCCACCTATATCTGCACAATTATTTTCAAATAGACAGTTTAAAACTTCATTATTATTGCCCCCAATAAATAATGCACCACCTTCACTAGATTTAATAAGATGTTTATTATATTCATATTCAGTAATTTTATATGAAATTGTTGTTTGATTTTTAAAAACAGAACTATAAATCTTTGTATTATTGGAAAAAGAAGCAATAGCTCCGCCTTTTCTACCCAAATTATTTTCATCATCAATTTCCCAGAAACTCATTGAATTTCCTTTAAAGTAACTGTTATTGACAATTAATGAAGCATTATTATATATGGCACCACCACAAGCATTACGCTGAAAAAGAGAACCTACAGAATTTTCTAAAAAATAACAATTATTTATTACAAGAGTATTATCATTATATATAGCACCACCACATGTAGAAGAACCCGTGATTGTAGTGTATCCATTATTTTGAATAAAAGAACAATTAACTAATGATAAATTTCCATGATTAGTAATTGCTCCACCATAACTGGCTTTTCCATTAATAAAAGTCAAATTAATTAAAACAACATTAGAATGATTTGAAATTGTAAATATATTACTTAAAAGTTTTGCATCAAAAACTGTTTTATTCATGTCATGACCAATTAAAGTAGTATTACCAGATATAATTAAATTTGTATTATTTAAACCTGAATAATTACCATTTTCAAGATATATTATTTTATTAGATTCATTTATTTGTAAAATTGAATTAATATCGCTGAATTCACTATTATTAAAGCCAACATGATAATCTACAAATTCATCACTATTTTCTGCATGAACATTGCATATACAAACAAACAATAATATTACTAATAAAATCAAATAAAACTTTTTGAAAGACATGATAAACACCAAACTTCAATCATCATCAGATTTATTTCTATAATAACCTACAATCAACAATAAAACAAATAGTAAAACAAAAAATACAGTGAAAATCACAGAATTATCAACAACATCAATATCCTTGGAAACATCATCTTTTGAAATCTCATAAGCATTTTTCGAATCTGAAGGAGTGCTTGAAAGCGGATTCACATTAGAAGATTCCTGAGAATCATCATTTGAATCAGATTGTGAAATAGAAGAATCTGCATCAATAATACCTGTTAACGGATCTGAACTTTCACCAACAGAAACAATTTCTCCATTATTTGCAATGTTGCCGCCTGAATTTTCACTGAAATCATCATCACTTCCATTTACCAAAATAATCTCATCATTTTTTACAATATTATCAGAATCAGAAGTATTTTCAACAATGTCATTTGGATATTGATTTAACTCATTTAACAAATCGTTAATAGAAATTAAGTTACCATTATTAGTCACAATATTAGTGTACTGGCCTAACATATTGTAAATATCATTTAAAGACAAATAACCATTTTTATTAGATTCAGAACTGCCAGAAGAAGAATTGGAATTACCATTTCCATTTCCATTACCTGAATCATCATTACCTCCAGAAGTACCCTTTCCACTACCTGAACCAGAATCACCATTATCCCCATTTCCATTGTTTCCATTATTATTTCCAGACGGATTATAAGGATTTATGTTTTCATAGTATTCAGAAATATATTTGCTGATAGAAGGTCCATCATAACTGCCTTTCCATCCACCAATACCCAGATATATTGAATCATCTCCAGTTAATAGAGATGAATCGGCAACATAAATTTCTTGACCGCCGTCACCATAATTTTCAAAGCGAGGCTTATAATGATGGTCAATCAGGAAATCTCTAAAGTCAGTTGTAGGTAGAATTAATGCACCACCAGAATCAAAACTATTTGATTTAAAAGAACTATCTATAATCAATAAATTTTTATCGTTAATTGCTCCACCTAAATTCATTTGTTCGGAAAAATACAAATCTGGAGATGTTTTATAAGAACCAATATGGGTAGATTCTATAGTTGAAGGATCATAAGTATAAACAACATTATCAAAGAATTTACAACCAATATACTGGGTGAATATATTATCCATAACATATGTTCCACCACCACCTAAAGGTGCGATATTCTTGTTAAAAATACAGTTTATAAAGTAAATTTCCTGAAAACTATAAGGTAAATTAGAATGATACCAATCACCATATAATACATTATATCCATAATCGTTTGCACAAGGTTGTGATCCGCTTGAATAAAAAGCACCACCAAAACCATTAGCATAGTTATCATCAAAAATACAGTCTGAAATAACAACTCTTCTTCCTAAAAATTGATAAATAGCACCGCCGAAAGAACGGGAAATAACCTCATTAAGACCAATATGTGCTAAATTTGAAGTAAAATTTGAACCTGAAATATATAAATCACTCTGATTATTATAAATCGCTCCACCAAAAACAGCTTCATTATTATTGAAATTTGATGAAATAACAGTCAATTTCCCACCAATATTATGGATAGCACCTCCAAGATTAAATTCTTCCATACTTTCTGGGACCACAGTGCCTCCTCCATAAGATTTATGATAATCTGCAAAACCGTTATCAACAAAAGTGCATCCAATTACAGTCAAATTAGCATTTCTTGAATAGATTGCAGATATTTCAGCATCTGTGAAATAACAGTTATTAACAGTTAAAGTTGCAATGGAATTATTAATCATAACCTTATTGAAAACCAGATTATTCAACTCAACAACAGAAGGAGTATTAATAATACAATCGCTTGTAATGAAAGTCTTGTCCTTAACACCGCTTACAGTCAAACCATAAGGAACATTAATATCTTTCAAAGGCAATTCATAAGAACCTTCCATCAGTTTAATGGTAAAATGATCAACAATAACATCAGCTAAAGACAAAGCATGAGCAACAGTTTTGAAAGGACTATCAAATGAACCGTCACCTTCATCATCACTACCATCATTACTTACATAAAATACTGCATCATCCATTATAACGGAGCTTTTGATATAACCAATGTTCACAAAAGTGTTGGTTAAACTGTCAAGATAACGGCCTGTTACCCTGAAATTACCGTTTAAAGAAAGTATTGCATCAAAAGATGACACACCTTTATCAACATTGAAACTTCCTGCAAATTCCCTTCCCTGAATTGCAAACTTAACGGAACCACCAGAAACGGGATTGCCCATATCATCATGCAGATAAGCAATTAATTTAACATTTGACACATTAACAACAAGCGTTCTGTCCTCTTCAGAAATTGAATCTCCTAAAAAGTTTAAAATCAGATTGTCAATCTTGCCTTTATTATGAATGTAGTGACCATTTGGAGAAGACAGCTGCATGATATTGCCGGATAATCTCAAATCACCATAATTATAGACAATGGCTGAAGTTGCAACCAAACGGGAATTTTCAAAAATACAGTCCTCCAAAGATAAAGAACCCCTATTGACAATTAAACCTGCGTAGTTTTTACGCAAAAGACCATTGACAAATGTGATATTTTTAATCAAAACTTCACAATCATCTGAAATTTCAAAAAATGTATTTGAGGAAGTGCTCTTAATGAATGTGGAATTATAAGAATCACCAATTATCTCAACGTTCAAGCCGCTGACATACAAACCTAAATTACGGCCAAAACCTGTATATGTACCATTTGCCACATGAACTATGCCTTTATAATTAATATTCCCATCAGCAATTATAAGACTTTTAAGATAAAGCAGAGCATCATTGATGCTGGTGAAAGGATTATCAAAAGACCCGTTACCATTAACATTAGATGCATCAACATATATATCAACAAGAGTATAGTTAACCACATTAATGTTGTCAGGTGAATATGCAGTGTTGTTGTACTTATATGCATCACCAATGACTGAATCATCACCTATCAATGTATCATTATTGGATGACATCCTATTGTCTGTGATAATTATGTCCTTGCAGCTACTGTCAAGCCTGATTGCATAGTCACCACCAAGGTCATAATAGGACAATATTCTATTGCCAACTATTGCAATATCATGTGTGTTCTTCATAAGCACTATAGCATTATGGCCAGTAGTAATTGCATCAAAGTTATCACTGACCTTACCTGCATCACTACCATTAACTAAAATATCATTATCATATACAACAACACCATATGTCTCATATGCTGCAATACCATAAACCGCATCACCACTGGACACTATAGTATTTGACATGATTTGTATATCATTGCATCTGAACACCTCAATATCATATACCATACTTGAGTGTGCATTGATGACATTGTTGGATATGGTAATATTATATGCTGATGTATCATCACCTATAGTATCAAAGTATTCAGATATTATACCATAAGCCAGATTAGTAGCATTCAATATAATCTCATTATCACAAATATATGTATTGATAGCATTTGTAGAATAAATTCCATTGGAATAGTAATCGCCTGTAACTTCAATGGCATTTCCTACAATCCGATTATGGGATGGTGAAAACCTTGAAAACAAATTCGAATTAAAAAGCATTTTGGAAAGTTCAATACCATAAGCATAATGTTTGGAATAGCTATTAGTGGAAGTGACAGCAATCCTATTGAATGAAATCTCATTGTTTAAAGACTCACCGCAGACATACATGCCCACAATATTAGGATAACTGTTTTCATTGAAACTCAACAGTATCACATTATTTGAAATGACATTGTCTGAAGCCTCATCAATGCATATAGGAACAGTATAGCTACTGCCAACAGTATTGTTAAAAACAAGATTTCTAATAGAAGAACCGGATCCGTCATCAGTAATCCTAATAGTGGAATTGAACATTATTGATGTAGAGTTAAAAGCAGCCAAATTCAGAGGAATATCCAAAACAATATTCCTATTCGAGATAGTACCAATATAAACAGTAGAATTTTCAGTAATATTAGGATTTATAACATATCCATCATCATCAAAATAAGAATTAAAATTAGAGTCATTGACAACTATAGGCTCATTGGAGGTTAAATCAGTAGTATTTGCCCCCCCCCCCCGATTGAAGCCTCGGCGCCAGCGGCCGAAACCACACCAAGAGATAGGAAAAATATTAAAACCAATAATAAAGATTCACGATAAGACATGATTGAACAACTCTAAAGAATACTTTATAGTATATTATGAAATAAATCGTATATAAATCTTTATAAAGTATTACTTTATAACGCATAAAATGGCTCCGTTTTAATTATCAAAAAAAGCATTTCAAAAAATCAATGTCTAATGTGAGATTGAATAACCCCACAAAACCCATGGACATTGATTAATTTTATCACTATGGTTTTTTTAGTGAAATAATTTCACTACAATAACTAATATAACATATATAATATTTAAAAATAATCATTATCTTTTAAATTAACTACAAAAAAATTACAGTACAAAAAAAGCATTATCAATAATCAATGCCTTAATGTGAGATTAAAAATCCCACAAAATCTCCAGAGACATTGAATTCATCATCAAAGTTTGTTTAGTGAAATAATAATTCACTTCGAATTATTAAAATAATTCTATTTATTAATATTTTACTTACTCCTATATATATTTATTTGAATTTGTGTGAAAAATTGATTATAATCCATTTCAGAAGGGAAAATATGCCTCTTATCAATAAAGTAGATATAATATGGAGAATATTATATCTCAATCATCATTAATATCATATAATCAAAAATTCACACCCTTAGGAGATGAAAAAAATGAATCATGATACTTATGTCATAATCTTAATTAAAATTAGGACAAATATCATTAAAAGTCTAAATGAAAGACCTTTAACAGCCAAATCGAACTTCAGCTTAAAATCCATAATTTCACCTCCTCAAACCTTGATGATGACTGAAAACATAGATTAATACTACAATCATAATAATTAATCAGCGTAGTTAAAATCATATTATTTCCAGAAGTAAGGTTATAAGGCACATTTTCAATTAATATATTATATTTCAAGCTATTTAAACTTTTTTAACAATTTAAAGACCTTAAAATTACTTTCTGATTATAATATTGCTTTAAGAGAGTTAAATTGTTTCAACTTGTAAAAAAAGTAGTGAAAGAATAATCCTATTTTTTTGATTAAAAAACCCTATAAGCACAGTTTACACAAAATTCATCTTTAAAAAATATTTCATCCCCAAAGAATCATCCAAATAGCTTTAACCTAGCTAATCAAATTTAAATGAGTTTGCTGCAGCACGTGAAAGCAGGCCATCTTCAAGCAACTGCCTGACCTCTTTTTTACCAAACCAGCAGTATTCATCATGCTCATTGCTTATTTCTACTTCATCTGTTTTTGAAGACACATTCATGATCAGCTGTATTGACTTGACCTTCTCATTGCTTTTGCATGCAGTGTAGTCATTTTGGATTACGTTGTATAGGGAGTCTATGTTTATTTCAAGGCCGGTTTCTTCTAGAAATTCCCTTTTAAGGGCTTCATCGAAAAACTCATTTCTTTTGACCTTTCCGCCGGGAATTTCCCATTTTCCAGCATCATGGCTTGATTTTGATCTTACCTTCAAAAGCAGGATTTTACCTTCAAATTCACAGATTCCTCTTGCTGCCAGTCCCCACATGTCGCTCATTATTATTCACCTGTTAAGAGTATGTCGGAAGTGATTCAAATTATTTTCTAAAGTGATTTGGGGTGCGCTATACGGCAACACCCAAATCAAGACATTCAGAAATTTCCCTGTATCTGTTTCTTACAGTCACTTCAGTTACTCCTGCAACTTCAGCGATTCTTTTCTGACTTTTCCTATCGCCCAAAAGCAGTGAAGCGATATATAATGCTGCTGCGGCAAGACCGCTCGGCCCCTTTCCGACTGTGAGGCCTTCCTTTCTGGACTCGTTAATGATTTGAATGGCTTTTGATTCAAATTCACCAGACATTTCAAGTTCACTGGCAAATCTTGGAATGTAGTCGTTTGGAGATGTCGGAGCCAGCTTGATGTTCAGTTTACGTGTTAAGAACCTTTCAACTCTTCCGATGTCCCTTCTCGTTGATGAGGACACTTCAGCTATCTCATCCAGCGTTCTTGGTATGTTATGTTCACGGCATGCAATGAAGATTGACGCTGAGACCACACCGTCTATCGTTCTTCCCCTTATCAGCTTTTCATCAAGAGCCTTTCTGTAGATTAGTGAAGCCCTTTCACGAACAGATCTCGGCAATGATAAAAGAGAGGATTTCCTGTCGATTTCCGTCAGTGCGAATGCAAGGCTGCGCTGTCTTGCTCCGGAAATTCTGATTTTCCTGTTCCATTTCCTTAACCTGTACCATTTGGCCCAATCTTTCCTGGAAATGTTTCTGTTTGCACCGTCAATATCTGTGGAAATGCCTCCATCGTGAATGGCCGGCGTTGAAGGTGCGCCATGCTGAATTTTACCGGCATCTTCAGGACCATAAACTCCTAAACCGGAACCGTTAGCGATGTAGTTTTCCTCAATTACGGTGCCGCATCTTTTGCAGGTCACTTCATGTGTTAAAGCATCATAGCTGAAATTGCTTGACTCACACTCGGGACAGATTTTTTCATTGTTTTCAACGTTTGAAACTTTTTCAGGTCTTTTTCTTAAATTTCTTTGATTATTCATTTTATTTCACTTGAAATATTTAAAAAAATTCATATAAAAACAGCTTTCAAAATACAATTTAAAAATAAGTTAACCACATCTTATAGACAGAAGTGTTAAATTAACAAATTCAATTAAAATAAGTTGCAAAAATAAAGAAGAAGATTATTTTGAAACGTCCAATGCTTTTTTAGGACAGTGACATACACAATTCAAACATAAATCACAGCGATTAGGATATATTGTCCAGATTCTTCTTTTGCGATTAATGTAGATTGCATGTCTTCTGCAAAGCATCTGGCATTTTCCGCACAGATTGCATCTGCGGCTGTTGATTGATATTTCGCCTTTCGGCCTTATCAGGTACGGGGCAATGAAATGCCCTATCAAATCCAGAGGAAGTCCGCCATGACCCCCACGATGTCTAGCTTTCAAAATTAAGTCATCTCCCATGTAACTTTAACAGTAATTTTATAATTTCTAGTATAAATATTTAGGCATGACTAAATTTCAAATATATAAGCTCAAAAAACAAAAAGATAGATATGAAATGCTATATCAACACGGACACCTACAAAGAGATTGCCTTAAAAACACAGGATAAATTAAGAGAAATTTGCAGAAAATATGACGTCGAAATAACCGGCGACATCAAAGATGCTGACATCATTTTCTCAATCGGAGGTGACGGAACATTTCTTGAAAGTGCAAGAATTGCCGAGTCAAAAGAAATTATTGGAATCAACTGCGCAACATTAGGCTTTCTAACCGAAATCAGGCCTGATGAAATTGAAAACACCATCAAGGAAATATTAGCTGAAAATTACCATATTGAAAAAAGAATGATGCTTGAAGGTGAAATCATCAAAAATAATGGTGAAAAAGTAAAAATTCCTCAGGCACTCAATGAAATATCCGTTTCAAAAAACACTTTCGGAGTTATAAGGTTTGACGCAATAATAAATGACAAGCTCATCAATTCATATACAGCCGATGGAATAATTGCAAGCACACCTACCGGATCAACGGCATATAACCTATCCTGCGGAGGACCGATTGTGGAGCCGACAGCCGAAATCATCACATTAACCCCGATAGCACCCCATACAATACTAAACAGAAGCATAGTGCTCTCAGACAAATCCGTTATAAAAATCAGAATCACAGAACTTAGAGGTGACACAAAAGCATACGTGCTCTATGACGGAAACTCGATTGAAGTTTCAGCCGGTGACACAGTCAAAATCAGAAAATCACAAAATTTTACAAAAATCATCAAGCTCAACAATCAGAGCTTCATCGACACCATACGTGAAAACATCAGTTAACCTTGATGCAGTCATTAGGACAGATCGCTTCACAGACCCTGCAGTATTTGCATGTAATCGGATTTCTAGCAACCGTCAAGTCCCCATCCTTAGAAAGAACATTGTTCGGACATGCAATTACGCATTTCTCACAGTCCGCACCCCTGCAGTTATCATTGTCAATGTCAATGTGTGATGCAATTTCGGTACCTTCCTTTTTATCCTTGTTTCTTTTGAAAAATGAACCTAAACCCATAATTAATATTTTATATATTGGCCTTAATAAAGTTTCATCATGACCTCATCAAGAGTGTGGGCCACCTCAAAGATATCAAGTGCACCAGGCCTTATCAGACCCCGGCTGTGCATCTCCCCAAGCATTTCAATCATTCTGTCATAGAAATGATTTATATTGAAAAGTATAATCTTTTTGGAGTGTCTGTTGAGGTATTTCAGGGTCAGGACTTCAAAAAATTCATCAAGAGTTCCAATTCCTCCGGGAACGATAATAAAAACATCTGACCTTTCCAGAAACAGCTTTTTTCTCTCATCCATCGAATCCGTTTTGATATACTCGCTGCAGCTTTTAAAATCATCATCAAACTCACCGATCCACTCGGGAGCGATGCCTGTGATGTTTCCTCCATTTTCAAAAACGCCCTTTGCAACGGCACCCATCATTCCATCGTTTCCTCCGCCAAAAACCAGTGAGTGGTTATTTTGAGCGATTTTAGAACCTAATTCATATCCAACATCAGTGAACTCCTTTGGAGTTTGCTTGCTTCCGGATCCATATAGACAAATTTTCATAGATATTAATATGTGATTTAAGCATTATTAATTTTAATATTTTAATAGCTGTGTTATAAGACCATGAATGTTGAAGAAAACTAGTCCATCAACTTTGTTAATATCATTCATCAAAACTCATAACTATGCCTATCACACAACTATCGACTATTTATCCTATAGCTAGGTGGAAATAATGTATAGCAATCACCAAATATGCAATTGCAACACATATTTCTTCAACCATAATATATCACCATATTTTATCATATCCTAATTAAATTTTCTGAAAGTTTTTCCAACATTTAGATTTGATAATTTATCACTGAAAATATTTAAATTAGATAGTATCTATGAATATAAAATTGATGTGAGTGAGTAAAAATAATATAAGAGGGGAAAATTGCTTTAATATAAAAATTATAGAATAAAAGGGTTTATATAGTATGAATTTCATATCATATTACAACATCATTGGATGTTCAACCATGATATTCATGGTTAAATTTTCTGAAAATAGAATGGGTCTAAACCCATTCTTTTTAATAAACTCTTTTTTAAAATATATAAATTAATAAAACCAAATATACCATTAATGAATACTAAAATACAAGATTTTATCGCAATATCTGATGTGGTATCACTGATGAATTTGCTGTGTGGCGTTTTGTCAGTTATAATGTCCATCAGGCAGGATTTTTTCACAGCAGCCATCCTTATGATATTTTCACTGCTTTTTGACTCAGTGGACGGTTGGGTTGCCCGGAAAACAAATAGAATTGACGAATACGAATTCGGAAAAAACATTGACTCATTATCAGACATAGTTTCATTTGGAGTTGCTCCGGCCGTATTTTTATATTCCTACGCTTTGCTGAACACTCCTTATCTTGAAATTCCTGCAATTATCGTGACTTCATTTATTGTAATCTGCGGTGTTTTAAGATTAACTAGATATAATGTGATTTCAAATGAAGTTAAGGGATTTATCGGTTTTCCGATTCCTGGAATGGCAATCATAATAGCTGCATTCTATTTAAGCGGCCTATTTAACATTTATCTGGCAATGATTCTTGCAATAGTCATATCACTGGCTATGATCTGCAACAGACCATATGAGAAGTTCGGAAACCTCTATCTTCTGGTTTTAAACTGCATATGCTTACTGCTGGTAGTGCTTCAAGTTCCGCTTAAGATTTACTTTGTAAATGTTCCTGCATTGATTGTTCTTCTGACAAGCCTTGCATACCTAATAATTAACCTTATCAAGTGATTAGCATGAAAAAACGATACATTATCATTATAGCTGTAATTCTTATAATTGCTGCGGCATCATTTGTCTATTTCAATGACTATTATCATGCCGACAGCACAGCATTGCAGTATTTAAACGGAAGTGAAAACGTAAGCGTTGTAAAAACGTCAAATGGAGTTTTGCTTGACGGGCCTGGAAATGACTCGGCGTTAATATTTTATCCAGGAGCTAAAGTTGAATACAGCTCATATCTGCCTTTGATGAGCGAAATAGCTGATGATGGTGTTGATGCATATATCGTTGAAATGCCACTTAACATTGCATTTCTCGGTGCAAACAGCGCCGATGATATAATAAAAGACGCAAACTATTCACATTATTTCATGGCCGGCCATTCACTTGGAGGTGTTGTCGCTTCAGGATACGCCGAAGACCACAATGTTGACGGATTGGTACTGCTTGCGGCCTACCCTACAGATGAAATCAGCATTCCTACACTGTCAATATACGGATCAAATGACACTGTACTGAAACTTGATGACTACAACAAGGCAAAACCATTGATTAAGGGCAATTTCACAGAATTTGTTATTGAAGGGGCAAATCATGCCCAATTCGGCAATTACGGCAATCAGTCCGGTGACGGGGCAGCTTCAATCAACTCAACGCTTCAGCAGAAAGAGACAGCTGATGAAATCATCACATTCATCAGAAATCTAGTAGAGAATCCGGTCTAAATCTTTCACTGCAAGCAATGTCCAGGCTAAAACGAACGCTCCGCCCATTATCAGGACTATCCAAAATACAGACATTATTAAAGACTGTTCATATACCTTCAAGAAAGGATATGGACCTGTCACTATTTTTAAAATATTCAATATTAACAGTATCACTGCATAAACAATGGTGAAATATACTGCTCTGAGATTGTTTTTGATGGTATTTCCCAGAGTATTTCTCTCAAAGAAAACAAATGACACTAAAGCAAGTATCGGACATATCACATGGACATAGAGATTAGGGCCGTCCAAGAGGAAAAACTGATAATTGAAATCATACATCGGCAGAAGAACAAATATAACCACTAAAAACGTTATCATGACTGACAACGTTGCCGAATACCTGATCAGCTCAACTGCTTTTGGAGTATCCTTTCTGAAAATGAGATATAATATGGATGATGCCAGCAAAAATATATTGGAGTCCACTGTATAGTATGTTAAATCTATACATCCCATTGACTCCAGGCATATTATTAATGCAAGTATCTCCAGAATGATTATAGCTGCATTTAAAACAATACTTAAGTCAAACTTATTCATTTTAATACCATTCTCCGTCATAATTATGAGGGTCATCATAGATTTCTTCAGGCCAGTAGTTGTCATAGATGTACTCGTCCATCCTCAGGCTGTCACCGTAGCTATGACTGTCATAATATGAGTAGGCGGAAGAAGATCCGCTTCCTGCAGTTACGGTAATTGTCTTAGTTAACGTGGCCGGATTGTAGTTGTCATTTCCCTTGAAATTAACAGTTATCACATAATTTCCCTTTGCTGAGCCCAAAAAGAAAATGTTCTGGCCGGTCTTGTTAAGTGTTTTTGTAGGCAATTTTCTGACAGCACCGCTAGGCTTGGTGATTTCTATTGAAAACTTTACTTTTGGAACGGGATTGTTGGAAGAGTCCTTAAGTGTTATTATTGCTGAGTAACCTGATGAGTCCTTTTCTATTTCAAAGTGTGTATCCTCTTTTGCCGATACGAATGACATACCCAAAAGGAATATTGCCAATACCAGCAATATCAAAAATATATTACGCATGTTAATATATTATGTTTATTTAAGTATATAAAGCTTAACTTTTAATAATTTAAAAACTAAAGTAGAAATGATGAATATTAAAAATGAAATTAAAGAGGCGTTTTCTGAAAACAAAAAGATTTTTCTAATATTGATAATTCTATTTGCAATAGGATTTGTTATAGGAGCCATTCTGGCCAATGATATAGCGCCGATTTTAATGCCTATTCTTAAAGAAGCAATGATTGAAGAAAACGCAACATCAATCGATGCGTTCAACATAATGTCCCATAATCTGAACTCCGCAATAACGATAATTTTTGCATCAGTATTTTTTGCAATATTTGCGGTAATATCAATCATTTCAAACGGATTTGTAATCGGATTTATGGCAGGATACACTGTAAAATCAGTCAATACATTAATACTATATCTTGTTCTGATTCTGCCTCACGGAATAATTGAGCTTCCTGCACTGTTCTGTAGCTGTGCAAGCGGAATACTCCTGTTTCTGTTTATTTTCAGAACAATTAAAGACAAAATCGACCATTATTCATTCTATGATGCTTTTGACAACAACAGAAATACGCTGAAGCATATGCTGATTCTGATGATAATAGCCATTGTTTTATTTGTAATAGCTGCACTGATTGAAGGATTCATAACCCCTGAGCTTGGAAATATCGCAAATCAATTAATGGGCGGAGAAAAATTATTTTAAAGGGGATAAATTCCATAAACCTCTTTTTCATGATTCAGCCAAGTTTTAAGCATTTTATCCTCAATACTATACTTTTGATTTTCATAAGCCAGAATTCCCTTATCCTTTAAATTAGTGAGATATTTGTTGAAAGTGGCTCTTGAAACATTAGTCTTTTCTAATAACTCACTCCATGTTAGGGAATCTTCATCAACAAGATTTTTAACAATATTTTTCTCAGTATTGTTTAAGCTGCTCCAGACTTTAATCCACATTATCAATATTTGTTCCATATTGGTGAAAAACGTATTTTTAACCATTTCAGAATCATATACCTGACCGCTATCCATTACATTGTAGAAACTGTTGATATATAGAGGAATACCTCGCGTGCATCCATAAAATCTATCAAAGCCATCTTTTGTGAATTCAATTTCACTCATGCATTCATCGAAATAAGATCGGGTTTCTTCTTTTGTGAATGGATTAATCCTAATCTGTTGCAAACGTCCGCCAAAAGGTCCGCTTTCCCCATTCAATTTGGATATGATTTCGGAACTGCGAGAGATTGAACCTGTGAAAATATATGAAACATTATGCTGTGTCTGATTGAAGCTTCGTATTAACCAGAAAAACTTATCCATTTTTTCAATTTCCCTAAGCTTTTGAAACTCATCAATAATAATAACAAAACCTTTAATCCCATCTATGCTGTCAACTACCTTTTGTGGAAACTCCATTACAAATCGGCTTAATTTACCATAATCGGTTTCCGTTTTAGGAATGGGAATATTGAATATTTCAGCGGCATCAGTGAAATCATAATTTTTTAATTTCAGATTATTAATTAGTTGATTTATTTTTGACTTAACAGTGTTTTGGTAATCACTATCTAGAATAGCTTTGTTCATTTCAGATAATAATTCAATCAAAACATTATTAAGTGTAAAATCTTCGTAATTCATAGAATATACATTAGCAATATCCAGATAAGCAGAAAGTATATTTGGTTCAATTTCACTTTGGAGTTTCTTTAAGAGATATGTTTTTCCAACACCCTTATCTCCTGTCAATAATATCTGTTGGGGCAAAGAGTAATTTAAAGAATCAATTTGATATTTTAATCGTTTAATATCATCTTTTCTATTATAGAAATATTTATCCAAATCGTCGTGCAGAAATAATGGCTTTGAATTCATATTAGTATATTAATTTATTTAAGTATAAAAAACTATACTAGTTCAAAAAATTAAACTTCACTAAACTAGTTCAAAAAAATATACTAGTTCAAAAAATTATACTTATAAAAAATAGTAAAAAAAGAGTATTTGAAAATACTCTTAATCTTCATTGAACGGTTGCGGTAGTGCGCATGCATCATTTCCTTTAGCAATGAAGTTATATACTAAAGCTGCTAGAATACCACCAAGGATAGGTCCGATCAAGTAAATTGGATAGTATGCCCAGAGATTTGCTCCGCCAAGTAACATGTCCATCAAATAAGGACCGAAAGTACGGGCAGGATTGATTGATGCACCAGTGAATGCTCCTAAAACTACAATAACAGCTGTTACAGTCATACCGATTGAAAGACCTGCAAAACCAGGTTCTGCTTTTTTGTCGACTGCAACACCCATAACCACAAGTACAAGGAAGAATGTTCCAATAAACTCAGCAAACATTGCCTGCCAGTATCCAACACCTAATCCGGGAGCTGTAGCACCTAATGCTCCGATGGTTACAGCACCACTTCCCAAACATAGGAATAATGCCAAACTTCCTAAACAAGCTCCAATTACTTGTGCGATAATGTAATAAACACTGTCAATCAATGAAATATTCTTGCTTACAAGCAATCCAACTGTCACTGCAGGATTCAAGTGTGCACCAGAAATTTTACCGAATAGGTAAATACATGCCATTACAGTCAAACCGAATGCAAGTGAAATTGCTATCCAATCGCCAAGACCACCAAGAATG
>NZ_JAZUMY010000039.1:0-8837 GCF_045603845.1 Methanobrevibacter sp. | reverse complement strand
TATCTCCTAAATTTAATTTACTTGGTATAATCATAAAAATTCTCCTTAAATCTTTTTCAAAATGTTCTATATAATAATTTATTCAATTTCTCGGCTACCCTACATAACGCTAACAAATTCTAAAGCAAAAACCACAACTATACCCGAAGACAGGACCCTTTATGGCTTTTGCTTAAGAATTTGTTATGCTATTCCGGTCGCATTCGTAATTTCATAAATTATATATAGAACATTTTTATATTGTAGGAATTTTCTCCTAGTAGGAGAAAAGCTCCGTACAAGATAAATATGGGAATTATTAGAATTTCTTTGCGGTTACCACTGCTTAGAAATTCTTAAATTCGTTTTTTATTTTGACCAACCTTTTATATTACTTCTTTTTATAGCCCCATATAAATTAGCTTTTAAATTTGGAATATCTTTTTGTAAATTCCAAATTAATTCTTTCATGGATTCTCTTTTTGAAACCCCATCCATTGGGCAACATTTATTCATAACTTCAATATTATTTTTTTTAACAAATGTTTTAATAGATTTTTCTGGTGCATAAATTAAAGGCCTAATTAAAGTAATTCCGAGAACGGTTCATATAGCTTACAGGTGCAAATGTTGCAATATTTCCACCGTATAATAAATTTAAGAAAAATGTTTCTAAAACATCATCTTCATTATGACCTAATGCAATTTTATTACATCCCTCACGAATTGCAACAGAATTTAAAATGCCTCTTCTTAAATTAGCGCATAAAGAACATGGATTTTGCTCTTTTCGAATATCAAAAACAATTTCTTTTATATGTGTTTTTTCTTCAACAAAATCCACTCCAATTTCTTCACAGGTTTTTCGTAAGAAATCAGAATTAAAAAAGTCAAAACCTGGATTTATACTAACAGCAATTATATCAAATTTTTTAGAGTAAAATCTTTGAAGAGCTTTTAGTGTCATAAGTAAACAGATAGAATCTTTTCCTCCAGAAAGACCAACAGCAATTTTATCTCCATCTTCTATCATATTATAATCATCAATAGCTTTTCTAACATAGCTTAACATTTTTTGCATAAAAATAATCCTTTCTTATTACAAATTTATTATATAAAATTTGCAAAGCAAAGTCAAATAGTGTATAATACTTTAGGAAATGCATTTATAGCTCAGGTGGATAGAGCGCTCCCCTCCTAAGGGAGAGGCCGCAAGTTCGAGTCTTGCTAAATGCGCCATTTAATTTGGTTTTTTTAGGAGAAAAAATGGAAAATGTATCAAAAGTTTTATTAATTGCAGCTACAATATTAATAACAATAATAATCATAACATTGGGAATAAGTATTGTTTTATGTAAATATGTTTGATTCTGTTTTATTGTCATGTTTAAATCAATAGTTGTCTGGATTTGTAGAATTGCCTTCATTTATAAGCAAAATTACTTAAATGTGGGAATATCATCTATTATTTGATTATGGGTTTGTATATTGTCGAGTGTATTCGACAATTACATTAACTTTAAATATATTGTAGATTGTATTCTATAATTGTATGAAAATTATTATTTTTGTAGAATGTAGTCGACAAAATTTATATATTTTAAAATACAAAAATTCAATTAATTATCGTGCGGTGAAAAAATGATTAAAAGGGAATTATACCTAAACCAAATCGAAAGACTGATAGATAAGGAACCTATCAAAATCATAACTGGCGTTAGGAGAAGCGGGAAAACATACCTCCTAAAAAGCATTCGAGAAGAACTTGAAAACCGTGGAATAAAAGAAGAAAATATATTCCTGATTTCATTTGAGTCCATGAAATACAACAAGATAGAAAACTTCAAACAGCTCGACGAATGCATAATAAACCTGACAGAAAACACAAAAGGCAAAGTCTACTTATTATTTGATGAAATACAAAACGTAGAAAACTGGGAAAAAAGCATAAACGCATGCAGAGTGGACATTGACTGCGACATCTACATCACAGGATCCAACTCAGAACTATTATCCGGTGAAATGGCAACATTAATATCAGGCAGATACTACCAAATAAACATCTACCCATTCTCATTTGCCGAATTCATACAATACAAAAAAGAAATAGAAAAAACAGACACAAATGACTTGGAGGAACTGTTCAAGGAGTATGTGGAATATGGCGGAATGCCCCCAATACAGCAGGTTGCAGCACAAGACAAATATTCCTATTTAAGCGACATATATAACACAATACTTCTAAAAGACATCGTAACAAGACACAATATAAGAAACACTGACATGCTAAATCGCATACTCGATTATGTGATAATGAACCTTGGAAAAAACTTTTCAGCCGGAAGCATCGCCAAATACATTAAACACGAAAGAAGAAAAATATCAAAGGACACAATACTCGACTATCTCCTATACTCCAAAAATGCCTGCTTCATACACCAGGCACCAAGAGAGGACATAAAAGGAAAAAAAGTGCTTAAGCACAACGAAAAATACTTCCTAGTTGACCATGGATTCTATCAGGCAAAATACGGAGAAATAGAAAATATGGGCTCAATCCTTGAAAACATAGTCTACATAGAACTTCTCAGAAGAGGATATGACGTAAAAATTGGAATGATAAATGAAAAAGAAATAGATTTCGTCTGCACCAAAAACAAAGAAAAAATCTACATTCAGGTAACATACCAACTGGAAAACGATAACACAATAGAAAGGGAATTTTCAGGACTTGTAAAAATCAATGATAATTTTGACAAATACGTTTTAAGCATGGACAAAATGAACTTCTCCAGCAGCGGATTGAAACACAGAAACATCATAGACTTTCTAACATCAGATTATATATAATTGTGTTTAAAAGAGTATTTTAACTAATGGCTCTTTAAACACCATTCTATTGGTGATACGCTATGTTTCCATAACTTATCATTGATAATTTTTATATGAACTGATATTAAATATTATAGTGTAAGAGCTAAAAGTAGTAAATATTTTGTATTGTATGCGGGCAAAATCCATTCTATATAATTTAGGCGTTATTTAACTTATTGCCAATTAATATTAAATTTTTTCTTCATTAACTTAATATGACTTATTTTATAATTTTATTAAGTGTATTATATTGATATTTTTAAAAAAGGAGTATTTTTTTAAGGAATTGATTTGGCCTTTTTTGACAGGTGTTTATATTTTGTATAGTTTTTTCACTATATTGACTTCATATTCGGATTAAATTCTTTGATAAATTATTGAGAAAATATTCAAAACAAAAGTGTTTTATGACTTCATTTTATTATTTATTTTTAAATTCATAAATATCAAGAGGTTTTAAAAGTATCGTTTCGCAAGAGGTTGTTTCCTTTTCAACTAGTTTTTTAAATTCGTTTTCGTCCTGCATGATTGAAGGAAATGAATTGTAATGCATTGGAATCACATATTTCGGATTGATCCATTTCGCTGCTATTGATGCTTCTTTTGGATCCATTGTGAATATGTTCCCAATAGGAAGCAATGCCAAATCAGGTTTGTAAACTTCACCCACAACAAATTTCAAATCAGAGAACAGTCCGGTATCGCCTGCCTGGAACACTTTAAATCCATCTTCAAATTCAAACAAGAAGCTTGAGGGATTTCCACCATAACCCATATCCATTTCAAAGTCATATGAAGAGGAATGTTTTGCATCAAGCATTCTAATTTTAACGTTTCCTGCCATAATTACTGCCCCATAATTGATTCCAACTGCATTAATCCCTTTTCTTTGCAGATAATTTGAAATCTCATAATTGCAGACTACTGTGGAATTGCAGTTTCTGGCTATTTCTGCCGCATCTCCGAAGTGGTCTGCATGGGCATGGGTAATGCAGATGATATCTGGATTCAATTCATCAACATTCAATGTGCAGTTTGGATTTGCACGGATGAACGGATCAACCAGAATGTTTGTTCCATCATTGCTTATAAATTCAAATGCAGAATGACCTAACCATCTCAATTTCATATTAACACCTAAATCCTACAGATTCCATCTTCACAGCTGTCTGTTTCATTGTTTTCATCAACTTCATTTTCACTCATGATTTGGCTTAAAACGGTTTTAAAGTCATTGTAGGATAATGCTCCCGGAACGGAATACTTTCCATCAAACAGATAAAATGGAACTGCATGTATTCCGCCTGTTAGGGCTATTTCTTCATCTCTTTCAACTGCATTGTTGAATAAATCGCTATCCAAAACTTCTCCAATCTCTTCTTTTTCAAGGCCCGCTTCACATCCGACATCCAACAACACGTCTCTATCTGCCAATTTTAAGTTTTTTGTAAAATATGCATCAAATAGTATTGCATTTAAGTTTTCAACGAGTTCGGAATCGTTTTTGCTTTGTGCAAGTTTCATCAGTCTGTGGGCATTGCGGGTGTTGGTGTAAAGTGTTGATGCATATTTAAAATCAATTCCCTCTTCAATGCCTAATCTTGATATTCCTTCCACTTCCTTTTGAGCATCATCAAAAGACAATCCATATTTGATTGCAAATCTCTCAACGGTCGTTGATTCAACGTCTTCAGGTGCATTTTGGTCAAGTTCAAATGCATGAATATCAAATTCAATTTCATTTTCAAGGCATAAATCTCTAATTGCTTTTTTCAGTCTTGTATTTCCGATATAACAGTAAGGACATGCAAAATCGCTCCAGTATGTAATTTTCATTTTCATCCCTCCAAATCTATTTAAATTATTATTTACAATAGTTAATTAATAAATACGTGAGTAATTCCAAAGTTACTAAAGTTGATACTATGGTTGAAAATAACGTCTGTCCAATTGGAAACACCTTGGATTTCTTTAACAGAAAATGGATATTCTGCATATTGTCTAATATTTTCCGGGGAATGAAACATTTCTCTGAGTTTAAAAAGGCGAATCCCACAATCAGCAATCATATTCTATCTGAAACATTAAAGTATATGGAAGAAAATAATCTGGTTTCCAAAACTACAATTGAAGACGGCTCAAGGGTTCAAACTGAATATTCCCTAACTGAAAAGGGTTTAAAGACAAATAAGATTCTCTATGAAATCACCTCTTATTATTTCAATGAGCTTAACTATGCTGGATATGATGATGCTCAAAGGCAGGAAGTTCTTAAAGAATATGAGCAGGCTTTCAACATCAGGTAATTTTTGAGTTACTGAACTCTTTTTATACTATTTTTTACTTATTTTAAATCATGAAAGATATTTTTGATAATTGTCAATTTGGAGATTTAAAACTCAAAAGCAGAGTTGTAAGAACCGGCCTGTGGCAGACACAATCAATTGGTGAATTGTATGACAAATATGAAAGCATGGCTAAAAGCGGTGTTGGATTAATAATAACAGAATTGATTTCAGTTTATCCGAAGGATAAATTTTCAGAGTATTCAATCAGAAGTGGTGCTCCACAATTCATGGTTGAAGCCAAACGATTAGTGGATATTGCACATGAGCATGATGTTGCAATTTTTGGCCAAATCGAATTCATCCAGTTCAACAGAGGAATAGACTTAAACATTGACATCAACGATTTGACAATTGATGATATCCGCCAGATCCAGTCAGACATTATCGTTGCAGCACAAAAACTTAAGCTGGCAGGATTTGATGGAATACAATTGGCTTTAGGAAATAACTTTTTTCTCTCAAAGTTCATAGACCCATATTTCAATCAAAGATTGGATAATTATGGTGGAGACACCTTCAACAGAATGAGGCTTGTTTTGGAATTGGTAAAAGTAATCAAAACCAATCTGGATTTCCATGTAAGCTGCAAAATCAATGCATATGATGGAAGAAAAGGTGGAATCGACAAGGATGAAAGCATAGAAATGTGCAAGCTGCTTGAAAAGGTAGGTGCTGATAGTCTTCAGGTTACAAAACCTCTGTCCCCTCTGTATTTTACAAAAGATGTTTCAGAAGAAGAGGAACTTGTCGAATTCAGCCAAAAGTTAATTAAGGAAGTTGATATTCCGGTTATTTTGGGCGGAGGATTTGACAGCCAGAAGCACATGAATGATTTATTGAATAAAACGGATATTGAATTTTTATCAATGTATCGGCCATTTTTAGCTGAATCAGATTTCCTAAAATCATAGAAAAAATCTGGTGACGGCGTGTCAAGGTGTAAAAAGTGCAATAACTGTTACAGAACCAAAACTAGTCAATGTTATCACTTTTGATTGACATGTAAACATGTATGAACCATGTTAAAACTACAACAAATACAAATACGACAATGATTTCGGCAGTGAAAAGGTAACCTAAAATTATTCCGATTGCATATAACAGTAGGTGCAGTCCGGTTCTTTTCAGGTTCAACAATTGCTTCAGGTCACTATTGTGTTCAATATTGATAATCATCCAGAACAGCACATCATATGCAAGTTCAATTACAATAAAAAAGATACAGTAGCACAGCTGTGCATTGATGTTTGTGAAATTGTTTGAGATTAGCAGAGTAAAGTATGGAAGAAGGGACATTACAAAAACGACAAGTCCTGTCATTGCTATTACTTTACCATCTATTTTTTTAATTATTTCAAAGATTATGTGGAAGAAATACCAGTTTGTCAAAACTACAATGAAACTGGTCAGATATGCAAAAAAGTTAGTTTTCAAAGCCCAAAAACCAGCAAACGTTATTGTTTCTGGTTGGGGCAGTTCAAGGACAATAACAGTTAATATGATTGCAAGTACTGCATCAACAAATGCCTCTAATTTTTCTGAATTCACATTTAACACCTTCAGTATATATTATGATTTTCATCTTTTAAGTGCTGTTGGTAACTCTTGAATTACTAATCTCTTTTTATACTTGCTTGAATAATTTAAATTTATGAAAAGCATATTCGATAACACTCAATTTGGTAGATTTAACCTTAAGAATCGTATCATCAGATCTGGTCTGTGGGAATCTGAAAATGAATCCCAAAAAAACTTGACTCCAGCGATATACAAAAGATATGAAGATTTGGCTAAAAATAACATTGGAATAATAGTAACTGAGTTGATTTCAATGTATTCTCATGACCGCTTCAGTGACTATTCTCACTACATCAACTATCCGTATTTCATTAAGGAGTTCAAGCAAGTGACAGATATTGCCCATGAATTCGACACACCAATTTTTGCACAAATTGGTTTTATAAACTGCAACATCAACGGAAAACAGATGATGGAAGTCAATGATTTGGAAATTGAAGATATTAGAAAAATCCAGACAGATTATGTTGTCGCCGCTAAAAAAGTTGCATTTGCAGGGTTTGACGGCATTCAGTTAAACATCGGAAATAACTATTACCTTTCACGAGTTATGGATCCGTTTGAAAACCAACGGAAAGACAATTACGGTGGAAACACTTTCAATCGTGTCAGGATGGTTTTGGAAATAATAAAGCTAATCAAGCAGACTACTGATTTGCACATCCACTGTAAGGTTAATTTGTATCAGGATGAAAAAGATTCATTGGAAATTTGTAAAATACTGGCTGAAAACGGTGCAGACAGTTTGCAGATTACTAAATTCCTCTCACCGCAGTATTTCAGAAAAGGTCAAAACAATGAAAACATGCTGGTAAGTTTTGCAGACAAAGTTGTCGGTGAAGTTGATATTCCGGTTGTTTTGGGAGGGGGATGGTCAGATATGAAAAGCATTGAACACTTGTTGAATAATACAGGAATTGAATATCTGTCGATGTATCGTCCATTTGTTAGAAATCATGGCTTTTTGACAGAATGGAAAGAAAATAACTACGGACAATCTGATTGTAAGACATGTAACAACTGTTATTGGAAAAAATCTAGTGTTTGTCTTATTGGCTCTGAAGAGCAATCTAAATAATTTAACTCAATGAGTTATTTTTTATCTTTTTTTAATTTATCAAAATGGTCATTAGGATTAAAATTAAATTTAATGAAAACGATCCTAGTATAATATTTTTATATTTGAACTCTTTTGAGGGATAATTAAAAGTATTGTTATTATTAAATTAAGAATTGATATCCATATCATCTTTTATCAACTCCATTTTAATTATGGGAAGGTTTATATAATGAAAAAAAAGAAAAGGAGTATTATGGGATTAATCCCATAACACTTTCAATATTAATTGCAATATTGAAATTATTACTTGAATAATTCCAAGAGCAATTAATATTTTTTCGCTTTTTTTCATGGAAATTCAAATATGGAATTAATTTGGGAGTTATTTCATTTAAGTTTTCCTTTTCTAATGATTTTGTTGAATAGATCCACTTTAAAATTTTTAAAATTAATATGATTTGAATTAGTCTATTCAAAGTATTCCGTTGAAACATAACTGTGTTTTTTCATAAAGCAGCAGTTTGAAAATGTTTATTATTAATGAATAGGATATAGTTAAATATGAATTCATTGCATGGTGGTGATTTTTCATGGTGTTTACTATTGAAGATATCAAAAAACGGGTTATTCCGATTGTTATCAAATATGGAATAAATACTTTCAGCCTTTTTGGATCTTATGCCCGTGGTGAAGCAACTGAAGATAGTGATTTAGATTTTGTAATGGATAAAGGTGATTTAAGGGGTCTACAATACGTTTCTTTAGTTCAGGATTTAGAAGATGAATTTGATTGCCATGTTGATGTAATTAGTAAAGGAAGTTCAAATAAAAAATTTCTTGAAGCAGTAAGTAAGGAAGAGGTTCTTTTATATGAACGAAAAAGATAAAAGAGGTGCTGAAACCATAATCGATTATTGTAATCGTATTAATGATTATCTAAATCGTTTTGATGATGATAAAGAAATTTACATGTCAGATAGTTTGTATAAAGATGCTTG
>NZ_JAZUMY010000038.1:0-3517 GCF_045603845.1 Methanobrevibacter sp. | reverse complement strand
CCACATCCTGAAAATGTTAAACCAGAAAGATTTCCTTCTAATGGAATTGCGGAAAAAATAGAATTAATTGGTTCGTTATAAGTATTAACAAAAGCAGTATAATTTTTAAATGCCATTCTAGTTCCTATAATTTGGCCTCTTCCAATATCATCTATAGTTATTGTGTTTTCAATAGTTTTGCCTTCAACGCTTTCAACTCTCACATCAATTGTTTTGCCTTCTAAAAGTTCTTTTAAAACAAAACCTCCACCATAATTGTGGTCATATATTGAATGAGTAGTCCCATGAAGTATAACATCAATTGCACCTAACCATTCGTTTGGACATGGTCCTGCATGTGCTGGAACCCCATTTAAAAATACTTCTTCAGCTCGTATGAATTCCCCCGGTCCAGAAACTATAAAATTGAGTATAGCAGCTGTACCACTCATTACACCACAAGTTCCTGTTGTAACCACATCAACTTCATCAAAACTTGGAGTGTTACCTTCTTTAATAAGTTTTTTAAACTCTTCTGCCGTGTAGATATTGGCCTCGCCATTTTCAATCTTTTGATTGATCTGGCTAATAGTTCTTTGATTAGTCAATTTCACTACTCTCCTAAACTTTCCTTATTTTCCAATTTGCTTCTTCTTTAAGACAATAAATCCCTTAAAGGTTTAATATCATCACTGGAATCCATGCCCGAGTTTAGTGTATTATCCAGTAGGATGAAATAGACTAAGCTTTGTAAGGTAAATTTTTACTTTTACCAAAGCAATCTAGGATTTAATCAATTTCATCATTTGATTTCGCCCGATTTTATCAATTGATATCTTTCACCTTCTCATATTTTCTCATTATAAAGAAGAGTTGATATTTAGATAAACTATCCCTTCCATTTAATTTTTTAAATTTTAAGATAGAAACTTAAAAATATCACAATAGTTATATTTTTAACTTATAGTATTTAAATATAACAATAGTTAACTTTAATGGGAAAATCTATCACAAAAAAGTAAACTCAAAATCTGAAAAATGTAATGTTGTTCAAGGTGAAACTATGGCAAAAGACTATCATGTAATCGAAGCGTTAGGTAAAACAGAAGTAGTAATAGAAAATGGAGAAGTAACCTCAGTTGGAGAACCCCTTGTTGATTTCTGCCCTATTTTTTATAAAATTGATGGTGCTGAACATCTAACTAAAGATTTCATAAAATGGAATATGGAAAAAAGAATCCGGGAATTTGGAATGTGCACACCTCAAAGAGTAGTGAAAATGAAAGATTTCATGAGCTTTGGAATATCTGAAATTCTAAGAACAAACATTGAATTAGGATTGATTGACTGTGTTGTTGGCGTGTGCGAAGGTGTTGGAACATTACTGATGACAGATCCTGAAATTATTCAGGGAGTAGGTGGTCGAGTATCGGCACTTATTAGCACTACACCCATACCGGAAGTTATTGAACAAGTTGGAATTGAAAACGTATTAAATCCAGAAACAGCTGATTTAAACCCTATTAAAGGATTGGAAATGGCAATTGAAAGAGGCTATAAGAATATTGCAATTACAATTTTACCATCCAAATCAATTGAAGAAATCGGCCAATATCCTTTGCCCGATGGTGTAAATACATATATGTTTGTAGCACACACCACAAATGCAAGTTTAAAAGAAGTGGAAACTGCATTTAAATACTGTGAAGTCATTACTGCATGTTCATCTAAAAATGTTAGAGGTTGGGCTGAAAAAGAAAAATCATACTATTCCGGATCCAAGGTTCCGATTATTGCAATTACTGAAAAAGGAAGAGAATTCTTAGATAATCGGCTTGAAAAAATTGGTAAACCACTGACAACCAATGATTATCCAATGAATAAAGAGGAACATTCAAAACCATTAGTATGAAAAAAGTGAAAGAGGAATTAATTGAATATCCTCTCTTTAATATTTCAAAAAATAAATATGGGAGATTCAATCGAGTCTCCTAATATTTTCAAATGCTTTTTCAATATATTCATCTTGGTTCATGTCTTCACATGCTTTTTTTGAAAAATCTAAATCTGCATGTGTTTGCGGATATCTTGGAACTGCACTACATCCTCCATCATCAATTTCAGATATTTTAAACGTTCCTATATCCTTTGCAATAGCAGTGATTTCTTCTTTATCCAAACCAATTAATGGAGATAATATTGGTATGTTCACACCATATCTTGTTACTAAAATATTGGGCAATGTTTGTGATGCAACCTGACCAACACTGCTTCCATCAACAATAGCATTGGCTCCCAATTCTGTTGCTAACTTTTCTGCTATTTTATACATTCCAGATTTACATAATACACAAGTCATTCTCTCTGGAGCTTTAGTTTTAGCAGTTTGAAGATATTCACCATAGTCTACAACTCTTTTTTTGATAGGTGATCCTTTTGCATATGTGTTCAATTGATCAACCAATAAATTAAAGTTTTCAGTTACTTTTGGACCTGAAAATGGGTCATTGTTAAAGTGAAGCGCTATGACCTCACAACCCCTTTTCATCATCAGATATGCGGCCACTGGCGAGTCAATTCCACTTGAAATTAATGCAACAACCTTTCCCTGTGTTCCAAGAGGCAAACCTCCCGGACCCTTGATTTTTTCATGGAAAATATATGTATCATTTTCCCTAACTTCAACAAAAATAGTCAATTCAGGATTTGTCAAATCAACCGGTGCTGATACGACATTTCTTACAATGTTTCCGCAATATGCACCCATTTCCTGTGAAGTAAAGTCATGATTTCCTACACGCCTGCAATTAATTGCAAATTTTGTGTTCTCATCAATAAGATTTTCTTTAATTAAATCTTTGACATATTTCGTTAAATCATTTTCAATATCTTCGTATGTTGTTTTAGTTGATACTGCAGGAGAATATGATACTACACCAAACACATGATTTAATTTTTCTATTCCCTCATCAAAGTTTTTTGGATGAATATATATTCTACCTTGATTCCTTTCAACTTTACATTCAAATGTTGCCTTAATATTTTTAACAAGTCTTTTTTCAAAACGTGCCCTTATTTTAGGACTTTTTACACCTATTTCACCATATCTAGCCAGTATTAAATCGTAATTCATTCAAACACTCTCTAATTTTGATATATGCTGAAAATTAATAGCAATCCCTTCAATACTAGTTAAAATATAACAGCAAGTATAACATATAAAATTTGATATTATATAAATGTTTTTATAAGATTGTTTAAAAAACAAAAAGAATTATAACACTTTGATATCATCTTTAAATGTTTAATTAAATAGTGATTTTAAAATTTTTTAATAAATTATAAGCTCAAATAATCTATTTCATATACCCATAAGAAAATTATTTATAATAATAACAATTGTAATATATGATTATGCATTTTGAAGAAATTAATTTAGAAGAAACACATATTCGCTTAACAACAGATTTGAAAAATCAGGAATTAAAAAAACATATCTATAAACTAAGATATTATTTAAAAGACCATATTTCTAAAA
>NZ_JAZUMY010000037.1:0-4638 GCF_045603845.1 Methanobrevibacter sp. | reverse complement strand
CCTTATGAAAACCTTTAGCCAAAATATGGGTGTGACAATCAATAAAACCCGGAAGCACATATCTTCCGTCACCATCAATAACTTTAACATTCTCTTTGGTATTGATTTTGCCTGAAGAAATTTCTTTTATATATTTTCCTTCAATCAAAATGTTCTGATTGCTTTTAAACTCGTCATCCGGATTGATAATATTCACATTTTCAATTAGAGTTTGCTTCATATTACACCTATAAAATCGTGATAGTTCCATTATCCCCGTCAACTTCAACCAAAGTACCGTTGGTTAACTCTTCAGTACGGGAAGGAGAATCCACCATCGGAATATCAGACATTATCGCACCAGTAGCTATGATTGGTTCTGCATTAAGACAGATTATGGCTTTTGGAGCAGAGTCATTTTTCATCATCTGAAAAATAACATAAGAACCGACCGTTGATCCTTTACCTCCAGGGATGAATAAAACTTTATCTTTAATACATTTTCCGTTTAATTCATGTTTAGAATCAATAATTACTCCCGTATCAGGGTTAACACCACCAAGAAAACTAATAGGTTCACTGCTTACTATTAATTCTCCTTTTCCAATTCCTTTTGCAATACTTCTACATTCAATCATCAAAGATAGTTATGTGGAAAGTAGTATTTAAAAAAATAAGTTTTTCACACAACATCCCGTTTCATTACTTCACGCAGTACTGATGTTGCATAAGATCCTTTATTAATTGAAAATTCAGTTAAAACACCCTCATCAGTTGGAATTGCAGATGCATCCCATACTTTAAAACGTATAGCTCTTCTAAGACCATGGCTTCCCAAACGAGGCATTTTTGGAACTTCAAAATTACTTTTATCAATTCCGTAACTTTTTAAAACATTTTCTTCCATTTCACCAACAGCACCTCCGGCATATGGAACTTTAGTACCGTATAATGGGGCGGTCGGATTAACGGTGAAATTATCAATTAACTCCTGATACTCCTCAGTAGACTTGTCACGGACAATATGTTCCTCATTATCAATAATAATATCTCCTTCAATGTAACTGTTAATACCCATTTCAGCACGTTTGCTGACAACATCATTGAACAAGTATGACTGATAAGCATGGACAAACATTCTTTGCAGAGGTTTTGGAAGTGAGTATAATGCATTTTTATATGATTTATCAGTTAAATCCCCTTTCTTGGAATCCTTGATTAATTCACGAATCATCATTTTCTCATATCTCATTCCTTTACCCATTAAATTTAATGATTCTTCAAGATTTCCATCATCATAAGCCTGTCTTGCAAGCTGATTTTCCTGACTTTCATCTTCAGTGGGATTTCCGATGTATCTTCTGACAGCTTCCTTCAAATCATTATGTATCAATGCTTCACCAACAAGATGAGTATTAGTTCTGGGTTTGCCAAAACGCTGCCAGCCGAAATAATTAGGAACGCCAGTTATCTCTAACTTTTTCAGTACTTCATCAGCAGTATCCGCACTTTCAGCAATATCATCAACACCCCGGATTAGAATACGGAATTTATTCCCGTTTAACTGTCCCATTCTAAGCTTTTTCTGACTTCGGGTTACCTTTAAAAAATCTGTCCCGTGAATGTTAAGATTTTCAATCTGACTGAACTGATCATCAGATTCCATATTGGAAATACAAATCCACTGACGGGTTAAAGCTTTTTTATCCTTCATCCCCGCAAAACCCATCCGTTTACGGCTGATATGCAAATCTCTGGCAATATCCAAAACAACATCCAATGTTGTTCTGCCTAATTTCTCAATCCAAATCCAAACATTAGGTCCTTCACCGGTAGGCTGAATTTCAGGAATTTCTTCAACATAAAAATCCTCATATTTATTTCTAATTGATCCATCAAAGCCTTTCTGATGAGTAACAAAAGTATCAGCATTTAACATAATATCACTAAAGAAAAATAGAATGCCCCGACCGGGATTTGAACCCGGGGAATGGGATCCGCAGTCCCATGTGTTATCCAAACTACACCATCGGGGCATGAAAAAACAAGACAATCATAATATATTAAGTTGCTTATAGTATTTAATGTTTATTAAAAGCAATAAATACAACATGAAAAAACAGGACGAATTCCCAACAAATCTTTAAATAACAGAAAATTAAAGCTATTTTAACTTAAATAAAAAATATTAAAAGTATTCTAACCCCAATATAAGAAATTAATTAAATTAAATCCATTTATAGTATTTTAATGAACCTCCAGAGATTGTATGAAACCAAAAACATGCCAAAAAAAATATGATTGAAAGACAATCATGATTTTCAATTCTTAAAAACATAATTCAAAAGGACAGTTAATATCACAATTGACAGAATATCAATTATTAAAAAAATAAGAAAAACCGACATTACAGATTTAATAATCAAATATCAAAAGACTATATGAAAACTTGATTACAGTATTTTATTTTGAAGTAAATATTTATAATAAACAGTTATATTGTAATAAACAATCATATTGTCTGAAAAATAACTTATTAATTTATATAAACCTTTTAATAGATTATGTGTTAGGTGTGCACCATTTTAAAAAATAATTATGGAAGGGGATGAACTTATGATTGAACCTCCTCGCCCTGTAGAGGGCGGGATTCGCAAACCAAAAAATATATTGTATATTATTTTGGAAATTTTACTGCCCCGTAGCCCCTACGAGTTCTAGACCTCTATTGAGGATATTAATACTGGCATTAACATCCCTATCATGATGTTCACCACAATAAGGACAATCCCATTCACGTATTCCTATGTTTTTCCATCCACGTAGATTTTCATTTTTTTCTTTGCAATTGCTACAGATTTGAGTGGATGGGAAACTTTTAGGAATTTTTATGAATTCTACTTCATTCCAGTCACATTTATAATCTAATTGGTCCATGAAGATACGAGGTGCATTTAATTGTATGCTTCGGCTTAAATACTTATTGTGTTTCCAGGCGATAATATTTTCATTTTGAACAGCCACAAAACAACAGTTTTTAACAATATAATCTGTCTGCTTGTGGTAATAATCGTTCCTTTTGTTTACTAATTTGGTGAACCATACATTAACTAATCTTTGTGCTTCGTTGTATCTTATGGAACCTGATGTATGGTGGCTCATTTCTTTTTGATATTGGATTATTTTGTCTGTTTCCTCTGTTAACACAAGATTGGATATCTCTTGCGTATTTGAAAGAACAGCAAGTTTGCCACAGCCAATATCTATTCCGATTTGTTGGAGCGGACCAATAATCCTTTTGGGAACATGAACACATTCAATATTGAAAACAGCATAATATGCACCGTTTTCTTTTTTGATAGTAACATGCTTTATTTTTGCAGCGGGATCATCTGGATTGCTAGCTTGGCGCAATATATTGCGATATTCTTTGCTGGTTTTGAATTTAACTAAACCTTGATTAGCCAGTTTGATTTTATCGAATCCATACTTATCTTTTTGAATTCGTACATTGTTATTGTTGTTGATTATCCTGAAAGTATCCTTGGAATGTTTTTTGCTTTTAAATTGAGGATATTTGGATTTTAAGTTAGGATTGTGAAAATTTTTAAAGGCTTGTATGACGTTTCTTTGTGATTGTTGACGACTGCTAGATTCCATTTTTTCCAAAAATAGATTATCCTGTCGCAACATCTTCAAAAGCACATTACAAGAACTATCATTAACAATAACCTTATCCTCATATCCATTTTGAATTAGTAACCTTCTAAATTCATTTATGTATCCTAATTCTTTATTGAATATAAACCTATAACCACCAATATGAGACTCGATTTTGTCTATACTGACAATCTTTTCGCCTTTATCATTCTTATCCACCTTAGACGGATAGATCCTAACCACAAAATTTTTATTAACAACTTTCATTTTTTCCCCTACAAAAAAAATACCACCATTTTTTTTATTGATACTATTATATATTATGATATTCTACAAATCCATATTTAAATAAAATCCAAGAGAGCAAATGAAAAGTATTCGACACCTGCATAACAAAAAAAAGAGAATATAATCCCAATTATACCTCCCTTACAAAATATAATAGGATAATATTTTATATTTTGTTAAAACCCTATTTTAGGGTTATGAATATTTTTATTTTTCTCTTTGGCGTTCGATATATCTTTTTATTGTTTCAATATTTGCTCCACCGGAAGTGGTTATGAAATAACCTGTTTTCCAAAAAGCACTCTTCCATAGAAATCTTTTAATTTGAGGATAATCTCTTTTAATACTTCTACTGCTTGCACTTTTATAGGCATTAATGAATTTAACAAGATTCGTACTCGGAGCAGCATCAAAAAGCACATGAATATGATCCACATCCCAATTTGACTCAACAATCTCCACACCATATTTATCACCAATATCTGAGAAAATATCCATTAAAAAATCAAAAATATCCTGATTAATCACTTTTCTACGATATTTAATAACTAACACCAAATGATAAGTTAATTTGTATACTGAATGTTGATTTCTATTCAAATCACCTTTCATAATAAGTAATATATCAAAAAAGATATTTAAATCTATTTATTATAAAAGTATACCAATATTGACCTGCACTTGTAAAAAAAAAAGTAAACACTAAAAAAA
>NZ_JAZUMY010000036.1:0-27321 GCF_045603845.1 Methanobrevibacter sp. | reverse complement strand
TTTTATGGGATATTAGGTAGGTAATGGGCATTACCCACCTAATCACTTGTTTGACAAGCTTGTTTTAGAGAAATGAATTTTAAAGTTTGGCTGTTTTAATCTACATCTCTAGCTACTTTCGTAGCCAATTAAATATTATGTACCTTTTACTATATATACTTATTTGTATTTTATAAAAATTCAAGTATACTTTATTAAAAATTTTTATATTTAACCTATTATATAATAAATATGTGATGCAAGACTTAGAACATGAAAATTACATGCTTAATTCAATACTTAAAAACTCTCCAAGTTCGGAAAATTTTTCATTTGATGAATATAGGAAAGTTTCACCAGCATATTACAATGATTTAAAGGAACAGCTACTTGTCAAGTATCGGGATAAAAAATTAACTGATATTGAAGGTAGTGAAGTGATTCAAACGCCTTATGGCGAGACTTTACGTATCGTTCAAAAGGAAAAAATAAATTTCGATTTAGCTGACAATAACTTTAAAAATCAAATGAATCATAATTTGAAGTTGCTTCCCAAAATTGGAATAAAAACCGAAGAAAAATTAAAAAAACAGGGTTATGATACTATAGAATCACTTTTAAACCATGATTCTTATAAAAGAAATGCAAGCGAATTTTTGGAAAATTTCGACGAAATGTCATTTTCAAGTATAATTGATTTGCTCAATGAGAATAAATATGGAAAAGAGTGCAGGGACAATTTAATCAAATGTGTAAGTGTCCCTGATGTCAGTAACTTTAAATTCATGGATATAGAAACTTTAGGACTTTCCAACGTTCCCATCATATTGATTGGCGTTGCCGAAATCAAAGGAAATAACATAATTTCCTCACAATACTTCCTGAGGGATCTGGAGGAGGAGCTTGCTGTTTTAAAGGCATACTTTTCACATCTGGATGAAAATTCAGTGCATGTCACTTTCAACGGAAAGACATTTGATGTGCCTTTCATAAAAAACAGGCTTAATTATCACAGGCTGGATGTGGATTTTGACTTGGCCCATCTGGATCTGATGTATTTTGCAAAATATTTATGGGGGGATGAGCTTCCTGACTGCAAGCTGCAGACAATTGAAAAATACAAGTTCGGACTTGAAAGGGTTGATGACGTTCCCGGTCAGTACATTCCAGGATATTATAATACTTATCTCAGCGAAAACAATATAGGGCCTATGGTTCCAATAATAGAACATAACAGGCAGGATATCGTTTCACTGGCTGACTTTTTGGCAAAAATGTATGAAGAGGTTAATTACGAATAGGTGCTTAAAATGGGGTTATTTGACAGATTCAAAAAAGATAAAAAGGAAAAAAAGGAAAAAGAGATAAGAGAAATTCCAAAAGACATTGAAATTCCCGAAGTCGAGCTTCAGCTTAAGGAAATCGCAATGAACAGCAAGAACAGGAATGAAAGGGCAGTTGCAGTAAACAATATCACAAATCAGTTTGTTGCTTTGGATTTGGCCAAAAACGTTAAGGACAGGGCAATAAGGCTGATGGCAGCAAACAAAATTGAAGATGAAGATTTATTGTGGGATGCAGCCCGAAACTCCAATTTCTATGATGTAAGAAGCTTTGCCTATGAAAGGTTGGGAGAAAACAACAAATCCATTGCTGAAATGGTAATTAACCAGAAAAAATCCCCTCAAATAACAGAGATTTTCAACAAGATTGAAGATGAAGAAACCCTTAAAGACATTGCAATCGAAGCAAAGGACAAAAAGTACAGAAAGGAAGCCCTTGAAAAAATAAATGATGAAAAAATATTGATGGATTTAGTTTTCAAGGCTAAAGACAAATCCATTCGTAAGGCAGCTGTTTTAAAGGATTCATTCACAGATGAGGATACTCTTCAAAAAATCGTTCTGACAGATTCGGACAGTGGAGTCAAGCTTGCAGCCATTGAAAAGATTTCAGATGAGGGTAAGTTAGTTGAAATTGCCAAAGAGGAAGATAACGCTAAAATCAGAAGCATCATTTTTGAAAAAATCACAAATCAGGATTTAATCAAGGACATTGTTCTAAACTCCAAAAAATCTGATGTCAGACTTGATCTGGTTAAAATCATTGATGATGAAAAGCTTTTATGTGATATAGCTTTGAGCGATGAGGATAATGTTGTCAGAAGCGAAGCAATCAAAAAGATAAGTGATGAGGATACATTAGTTAAGGTAGCCCGCAGCGATTCAGACAGGTTTTCACGCCAGACTGCCGTTAAAAAAATCACAGATCATGACGTGCTGGTTGAGATTGCTTTAACCGATGAGGATTCTTTCGTAAGGACTCATGCAGTGACAAACCCCAACATAACCTCAGAAGATGATTTTGTAAATATTGCAATAAACACTGCCCATGAGGACATTGCTCTTGAAGCGATGAAAAACATCAAATCCGAATCCGCTTACGTTAAAATATTGCATGAGGCAAAATTAGCTTCTGTCAGAAAGGATACTCTAGACAACATCGATGAGCTGAAGGTATTGGTTGAAATCATTCTGGCAAACAAGGACGTGGAATTCAGCCTTAAGGCATTGAATAAGATTGATGATGAGGATGTCATTGTTAAAATCTATGAGCAGAATATTCATGAGGACATTTCCGTCAGATGCGTTTCCAAAATAAGAAGCCAGAGCACATTAACTGATATTTTAGAAAAGGATAAATCCTGGAGAGTAAGGGAAGCCTGCGTTAAAAAGATCGTAAGTAAGAAAGTTCTCAAAAACGTTTCACTCAATGATGAGAATGAATACGTAAGAAACGTTGCGAAAAACAGGATTCAGGCATTAAGCTAAAAAATAAGTTATTCACCAAAGTTAATTGGTGAATATTAAAGGGGAACATCCTTTTTAGTAAAGTAAATGTAGGATATGGCCAGTCCAATAAGGAAAGTTGCCAGTATAATCCCATAGGATACGGAAATGCTTGTGGCGTACTCAGCTATCTCGCCTGATGCAATCAGATATGGGCATGTCCATGGAACAAATGGAGCCCAGCTCTGCCCGTATATCATCAGATTCACCAGTGACAAACCGGCACCACCAACCATTGCAGGAACCATATTCGTAATGAACAGTGAAACAAATACGAAAGGGGAAAATGTCAGGAACAATAATATGTTGGCAAACAGAAGCTGGGCAATGCTGTCTATTAACAGTTTCACTGTAAATCCGTCAAGTCCTGCAATAAATCCGAATATTGCTGCTGATATGCTTGTAACTACTGTTAAAATTATAATCCAAGCTAAAAACATTATATATTTACTTAATAAGAACTTTCCTCTTGATATTGGGATTGTCAGCATTGATTTCAATGTATGCTCATTATATTCCCTTCCGAAAAGATAGGATATGATTATTGCGAAAAGAAGAATCGCAAACATTGCGGACATGTACATATTAACATTTGTAAACAATGCTTCAAAGTTTTGGCCTTCATCAAATGCCGTAACTGCAATAAACATTAAAAGTGGAGGCAGAATTGCTCCGATTATGCTCAACAAAAATATATTTGATCTTTTAAGCTTTAAAAATTCCATTTCTATGAAAGTTAACATTAAATCACCTTAGCTATTTGATATTACTCTTGTAAAAAATTCCTCAAGATTCTCTTCACATAAGTTCACTTTTTTGACATTTATGCCCGAATTAACGAATATTGTGTTAATTTCATCTCTTGATTCGATATGTGAATATAATTGAATCGTTCCTTCATCTGTAATGCAAAAGTCATAATTTTGCCTAAATCCAAGTTCTTTAAGGATTTTAATGGATGATTCGATATCGGACACTTCAAATTCAACAAATTTGTCCAGTCTGTCATGGAGTTCTTCTTTTGAGATTTCATCAATCAGCACGCCGTTATCCATAAATCCGATGACATCAGCAATATTTTCTATTTCGCTCAGGATGTGACTTGAAATCAGTATTGTTATTCCATATTCGTGGGATAATCTTTTTAGTAATGTTCTGATTTCCTTGATTCCGAAGGGATCAAGGCCATTAATCGGTTCATCCAAGATTAATAAATCAGGATTGTGCATGATTGCGGCAGCTATTCCCAAACGCTGCTTCATTCCCAAGGAGTAATCTTTAAATTTTTTAGAGTTGTGTTTTTCCAAATCAACAAGTTCCAGTGCCAATCTTATATAGTGAGGATTGTAATTTCCTCTTATTTTAGAAATAATCTTTAGGTTTTCATATGCTGTCAAATTCTCATAAAATCCTGGAGTCTCAATAATGGACCCTATATTTGAATAGATTTCTTTTGAATGTTTTTTGGGATTTTTTCCAAAAAGAAGAATTTCTCCGCTGCTTGGATATACTAGATTTAAAAGCATGCACATTGTAGTGGTTTTTCCGGCTCCGTTCTTTCCAAGAAGCCCATAGATTTTTCCCTTTTCAACGTGCATATTTATGGAATTTACAACCAAATCATTCGAATATTTCTTTGATAGATTTGAAGTTTCTATTACATAATCACTCATATTATCACCTATTAATCATAAGTTATTAACAATCAACTATTTTTTTCAAAAAGTTGTCAGATTTTCGTTAAAATTAAAAAAATAAAGAGTTCAATTATTGAATTGACTCTTTGTAAACAGATCCATATACTCTGTTGAAGAATATGCTCATGTAAGGGGAAATGAACAGTCCTTCTATAATTGATATTATTGCTGCAAGCATTATCGCCTGATTAACCGCCAATGCAATGAATGTTGATAAAATCATCATTATCACGCCGATGAATATCATGATTATCACATAGACTAAAACCGCAAAAAGGATTATTCCAACATATCTGACCCATCCAAGATTAGAGATTTTGTCGGTTATTTCCCTTAAATCGAATGCCTTTGTAAATTTATCGCTGTCAATCATGTTTGCCAGTCCCATTATGAGGAGGAAATTGCATATTATGAAAAGGATTAGTGCAATGATTGAAACGATATAATCTCCGTTTTGGAAAGCCAGCAGTTCAACGCCGACTACAAATACAATGATTGGAAGGATATTGTAGATTAAAGCTACAGCAAAGTATTTAACCCCATTGATTAGGATATTTGCAATATCGTCCAATCCTGGAAGGTCATTTTTTTCATCGATTGAGAATTTCATCACATTATACTGATATCCCATAATTATCAGGGAGATAATGAAGCTGATTATGGCCAATATTGCAATTGCATAGATATTGTCCTGCGGGATTTGTGAAAACTTCAGGGCTAATGTATTACCTCTTGTTAGGGCAAATACTTTAACTATCTTAACAGTCAGTTCGGATATTGCAAAGAAAATGATGTTCAATGCAGCAAAGAACGCTCCAAATGTTACAAGCTTTTTCAAATCTGTAAATGGATATTTCAATCCTTCTGAAATGTTGTCAGTTATGCTCGCCATAATTCCACCTTAAATTTGGGTTGTGTAGAGTAATCCGATGGATCTTGAATTGAATATGCTTAAGTAAGGTCCGACAATAAATGTGGTTATTATTATATTAATCAATGCTCCTAAGGCAAATATTCCGCTTGCATCAACGCCCATTGCAAATCCTGAAAGTCCGAATACAGTAAATATCAAACCGATGATTGCAGTAACAACAAAGAATAGGACAACAGTTATTATCACTAAGCCCACATAGGTTATGATGCATTCAAACCAGCCGATTTCGTCAATCACTTCTTTAATTTCACTTATTGCAAATGCTTTTGAAAGTGCACCGTCATTGTATGCCATGTGACAGATTCCCATCTGGCTCATTAGGCAGGAAATCACTAATGCAACAAAAGTAATTAAGCTTCCGATAAACATTATTGCGGTGGATGCTACGCCGATGAGTTGACTTGCAACAAGTGCAAATATCAGAAATATCACTACTGGAATAAGCAGATAGGCTATTTGAACAACCACATATTTTACTCCATCAATGAACATGTCTATTATACTATCAAATTCAGGTAACTGGTCTCTTCCGTTGATTATTCCGTGAACAGCAGTATTGATGACCCTGTAATTGTATCCTGTAATCAGAAATGCCGGCAGCAACAAAAAGCTGAATATGGATATTACTCCCAGTATTATCAGTGTTTTCCAGTCTTTAGCCGAATATTCTAGTGAATCCTTATATATGTCTAAAATCATTTTTTCAACCTCTAGTAGTAATCATCGTCAAAGATGAATATTTCTTCCATAATGAAATATTTTTCTCGATCACCTTTGAACAACATTTTATTGAAGACCTGGGTAATTTCGTAGGCCAGAAATAAAGATGGGTTATATCTGCCGTTTTCAAGAGAATTTATGGTTTGGCGGGTAACTCCAACTTTCTCCCCAAGTTCTTTTTGGCTCATTTTGAGCTCCTGTCTTAAATATTTTATCATGGTTCTCATAGTAATCATAAATAAATTTCTTTTTGCAAAAAGTATTTAAGTACCTTAAGTAATTCTGTTAAAATTAAATTACTTATGTTAATGTTATACGACATAGTATATAAAGTTAACTATTTTTATTTTAATTGGTTTAATTAGTGTATTTATCTTAAGAATAAATTAAATTATCTTATTTTATTAAATAATACTAATTTATTATAAAATTATTTTTTAATTATTATATTATATGTTAATCATAAATTAATTCGAAATAATCAATTTTTGATAAAAAAATTAAAATCGAAATACTTATATATTAAGAAAATATTTTTAACACTTTTCCTGTTAAAAAATTTTTATATAGTAAAAAATTTAAAATCTATAATGGTGATAAGATGGAGTTAATGAGAGAACTTTCTTTAGCACCGGGAGTATCCGGTTCCGAAGAAGAAATCGCTAAAATTATTGAAAGAGAATTAAAAGATGTTGCCGATACTATTGAACGTGACAGTATGGGAAACCTGATTGCTACAAAAAAAGGTGAGAAAAAAGCACCTACAGTCATGTTAGCTTCCCACATGGATGAAATCGGTTTGATGGTAAGGTATATTGACGATAACGGTTTTATTAAATTCTCAAATATCGGTGGAATCAATGATCAGATGTTGATGAATCAGACTGTAACTATCCACAGCAGTGTTGGAGATGACATTGTCGGTGTTATCGGTTCAAAACCGCCTCACGTAACCAAAGCGGAAGAAAGAAATAAGGTTGTCAAAGCGGATGATATGTTTATCGACATCGGTGCAAAGGACAAGGAAGATGCGGAAAAGATGGTTCGTATCGGAGACAAAATGACATTCAATGCATTGTTTGTCGAATATCCTAACAATCTGATTATGGGTAAGGCTCTTGATAATCGTGTAGGATGCTATGTCATGATGGAAGTATTAAAAAGAGTTGAAACCAGAGCTACTGTTTACGGTGTTGGAACCGTACAGGAAGAGGTAGGTCTTAAAGGGGCAAAAACTTCATCATTCAAATTAAATCCTGACTTAGCTATTGCACTTGACGTGACATTGTCCGGTGACCATCCTGGAATCAAACCTGAAGAGGCACCTGTGGTCATGGGTAAAGGTCCGGCCATCATTTTGGCAGATGCAAGCGGACGTGGAATATTGACCCAGCAATCAGTTAAGGACTTGCTCATTAATGCCGGTGACGAAAATGACATAGATTATCAGTTGGAAGTCAGTGACGGCGGAACAACTGACGGTACTGCAATTCACTTGACCCGTGAAGGTATTCCAACTGGTGTTTTATCAGTCCCTACAAGATACATCCACACTCCAGTAAGCGTATGCAGTATGGACGATGTGGAATCAACAATTCAATTGATTGTTGCAGCCATTAATGGCTTATAAAAAAAGAATTTTAAGGAAAGTTTCAATTAACTTTCCTATTTAAATCTGTCATCTGATTTTTGTGATTTTGCTTTTTTGTGGTTATTTTCAAACCAGCCTATTTTTAAATCTTCAATTGTGTCTTCATATAATTGGGGAACATAAGGCTTGATATCCAAAAGTGGTGTTCCATCGAGTACATCAATATTTGATACATATACTTTATTTCCTTCAACCTTGTCTACTTTTACAACAGAAGAGCCTATGCGGTTAGGTCTTTTTGGAGATCTTGTAGCAAAAACTCCATGTGTATCGTTATCCATAAAGGGCTTTACTTCGAGAAAGTATCCTTCGACCTTGTGAAGTAAATATAAAATATTAATATGTGAAAAATCCTCTAAATCCTTTAGTCCATCAACAAACTTCTCTTTTATAACAATGCACCCTTTAACACCCTTTGCTCCAGTAGGTTGGATTGGCATTCCTTCAATTTCAGTAAATTGTGTATGAATTGTTCCTATTGATTCCAGTTCTATTTTCATATATCTATTTTTGAATTTACTCTTTAATATATTATTTCATTTCGATTCTATCGATGTGAATCATTTTCAGTAATCGATTTCAAAATTCTTTATTTACCAAAAAACGAAACATTTATATACAATTCGATACAACATATTAACATACAACTTATAGGAGATGTATTAAATGGAACTTAGTGCAAGAAATCAATTAAAAGGAAAAGTAACAAATGTCGAATTAGGTGCTGTAATGGCAAATATTAAAATCGAAGTGGAAGACCCTAACACTATTACTGCAGTCATCACTAAAGAGTCTGCTGAAAGGTTAGGTTTAGCTGAAGGTGACGATGTTGTTGCTTTGATCAAATCTACTGAAGTTATTGTAGGAAAATAAATTTAATGAATAGGAGAGATTATAATGGAATTAAGTGCTAGAAATCAGTTAAAAGGTAAAGTTGCTAGTGTCGATTTAGGTGCTGTAATGGCTAATATTAAAATTGAAGTAAGTGAACCTGGTGTTATCACTGCTGTTATCACTAAAGAGTCTGCTGAAAGGTTAGGTTTAGCTGAAGGTGACGATGTTGTTGCTTTGATCAAATCTACTGAAGTTATTGTAGGTAAATAGGTGATTTGGATGGAATTAAGTGCTAGAAATCAGTTAAAAGGTAAAGTTGCTAGTGTTGAGTTAGGTGCTGTAATGGCTAATATTAAAATCGAAGTTGAAAATCCTAACACTATCACTGCCGTTATCACTAAAGAATCTGCTGAAAGATTAGGTTTAAAAGATGGTGATGATGTAACTGCTTTAATTAAATCTACTGAAGTAATTATTGGTAAATAGACTGGATTAATCCAGTTCTTAAACTCTTTTTTTTAAATCAAACTGTAGCCTAAAAAACCAGGTAATACAAACAGAATTATTATAAGTAATATTAATACTATTATGAATTTTAAATGCTTAATTGTAAAATAAACGGCAAATAATAGTATTAATAACTTAATAATTAAGATTATGCTCATTTATCCTCCAGCGAGGATGGTTTTTGTTCCCTGTTTGGAAATTTCTTCTTTTTTGAATTCCACTTCAAACTTGACTTTTTCAATGACTTCTTTTAGTGCATCAAGGCTTTCTCCCCTGTGTCCGCCTAAAACCGCTACTAAAAATAAGCTATCTCCAGTGTAGAATTCTCCAAGGTAATGTACGACGGATATTTCAGCGACATTGTATTTTATTTTGGCATTTTCGACGATAGCTTCAATTTCCTCTTTTGTCTTTTCTTTGTCAGGTGTGGTTAAGATCAATTTTTCCAAATCCATGTTTTCTTCTTTTCCACGGACTATTCCTTCAAAAGAAAATATTGCACCGCAGTAGTCGATTTTTGTATTTTTCTTCAAGTCATTGAGCAGATCGTGCATTGTCACTTTGTCTTCTTTTCCTTCAATTACTTTTACAACCATAATATAACCTCATTTATTACTATAATCATAATGCTATATAACTATTGTTATAACTCACTAATCTCTTTTACGGATAAATTTTTAAGTCTTAAGACACCATCAATCTCATCCATAACTTCAATTGTGGATTCGGCTACAAGTTCCTGCCAGTTCTCATCAGCAAGCATTCTTCTTCTCACTTCACTGCCTGACAGATGGAGTCTGTCGTATAACGGAGGATTTCTGACCTCATAACCCTCCTCTGCAAAGAGCTGCTTAACTAATGGATTGCCGGAATAGACTATGGAAAATGGAGGAGTCATCATCTTGACGTGAGCCGTCCATATGGCATTGAAATTGATGTCTTCCATAGGAATGATGTAATATCTGCCTGGGTCGATGTTTTCCTCAGCCAAAGCCTGTGTAACCATTACGATACGTTCACCGGCAGTAAATGGATCTTTCAATTCATGGCTTAGCTGGGCGCTGCCGATACCAATAATAATCTCATCAACTTCTTCCAAAACTTTTTTAATAACCTGTATGTGGCCCTTATGGATAGGCTGCATCCTACCGATTAAAATACCGCGAACTTTATTATCCATATTCTATCACCTAATGAACTATAATATAATATTTTAAGTAAAGTTATATTAAATACTTTTATTATAATTATAATTGTTAAAAAATTAACGGAGTTTTAAAATGGAAAAGAAAAACATGATAATTATCGCTGTGGTCGTTGTCATCATAGCCATACTTGCAGTTGTCTTTGCAACCGGCGCATTGACTAACAACGGTCCGACTACTGCTTTTACAACAGACTTTATGGCAGGATCATTTTGTGGAAATGTCGTAAAGGCAAATACCAACGAGTCATTTGTGGCTTCATACACCGACAGCGAACATAATATTACTTATAACTTAACTACTTTAGACAATTCTTCCGCATTGATGGAAATATATAAGTTCCAGGGCGTAATCGGTCCCGAACAACGTTCATACAATGGAAATGACTGGAACATTTACTTTGGCGAAGCAATGCCTGTTGTCAACAACACTACGGATGAAAATTCAAATCATTCAATGGGTATCATAATCTGTGAATCACAGCAGGAATCACAGGGATATGTGATTTATGCAATTTTCGGTGATTTAAGTAAAGTCAACTTCACTTTAAACACATTCGGTGATGCTTACACTAACTACATTGAGCCATTGCTTAAAACAATCTCTTTAAAACAAAGCAGCAATGTTCCATCAGTAAACGAAGAGTTCGGATTAAGTGAAGAGGAATTCAACGAACAGATTGACCTGATACATCAGGTAAACGCCGGAAACTTATCAGCAATACAAGGATAAATATGAAAATCACGGTTTTTCATGCAGACGAATGCGACAGGAAAAAATGTACTTCCATAAAAATGGAAAAGCTGGGCAAATGCAGGCTGGTCTATAATATCAATAAGATTCCTGGAGGAGCCATTGTACTGAATCCGTATGCTGAGAAAGCCGTATCATATGAAGACTATAGATTTGTTCAAAGAAGAGGAATTGTAGGGCTTGACTGTTCATGGAATGAGGTGTCAAGTTCTAAAAAATTCTTTTCTTTATCGAAATACCACAGATCATTGCCGTTTCTTATAGCTACAAACCCCGTAAACTATGGAAAGCCATGCATACTCTCAACAGTCGAGGCGATATCAGCTACTTTGTATATTACTCGCTTTAAGGATGAGGCAAGAGATATCTTAAACGGCTTTAAATGGGGACACACATTTCTGGAACTTAACCATGACCTGCTTGAAAGCTATTCCGAGGCAGATACAAGTGCAGAAGTGGTTCAGGCCCAAAATGACTTTTTGGCTGAAAAGGGAATAAGTTATGATGATGATTAACTCATTTTAGGTTCAAAATAAAAAAATGAAATCTGGTTATGATTTCTTTCAAGTTGAACATTTGTTGACCCAATCAATGAAATTGGTTGTTGAATCTCCAGTTCTCTCAGCATTGGTGTGTCCTTGACCCCAGACAGTCGTAAAATCGACATTATCTGCACCTACCTTTTGAACAAGTGCCAAATACAGGTTAACTTCAACGCATTGTGATGTATCTCCCTGCTCAATACCGCTGTTTATTCTCCAGTATTTTGCAACATCGGATGAACCTGCACCATCATAATAGTCGCAAAGGTAATACATTGGATTGTACATGTCTGCACGTGTCTCCATGCTATTGTTCAAACTGTCATTTTGCTTAAGGTCATTATTGTATTCTGTTGCATATTTGGAATCGTAATCACTAAACTTGGAGTATTTTTCACCATTGTTGGATAGTAAACCGGCCATTATTTTATCAAAATGGAGGGATTCGTTGGATAAAGTTCCAAATAAATCGTTTTCTGCCTGTGACCTTTCAAAGTCATCAAAAGCTCCGACGGATTTTGTTGGATTTTTGCAATGTTTCACAAATGCCTCCAAACTGATAATCTTTGCAGTGTTTGTGCTTTCATCATATTCAATCCATGTGTCATTACCGTTCAGGGAATCAATATAATCTTTTGCAGTTTCATAGCTGGCATTGTCTGAAGTGGTGCTCTCTGTTTCAGGCATTTCTCCGCTTGGCATGTTTCCATCGTCTGATGAAGGCATTTCTCCGCTACCCATATCTCCGGTAGGCCCATTTCCCATTCCTGATTCGCCTGGAGTGTATGGGAATGTTGTATCATTCAAAAAGTTATTTAAAGATTCCTCTGTAATGCCCAATAGATAATCATAGTAAGAACCTGAAGTGTAGATGCCGTTGTCACTTTCCTCTAAGGTTAATGTGTTTCCATCCTGATCTTTAAGTCCCAGTTCATTGATGTATTTCGCATATTCGACAGCCAAATCATCACTTACGGAACTGGTGAATGTATCATTGGACCTTGTGTCTGTCGTTGAATATTGACCCATGTTCCATTCATATGCTTCATCTGCAGTGTCAAGATTAGTGATTGGAACCCAACACATTGATCCTGCAACCGCATTTGATATTACATTTCCATCCTTATCGACCATTGCCGTACCAATGCTTTCCAGATATGGGTTGTACAGTTCGCTGTTTCCGCTGGCACCCATTATTGCACTTTGAGCGCCTCCGCCACTGCCTCCGAAGGTGAATATTTTTCCAGTATCTCCTGGAAGCACGTCTTTATTAAAGTTATAGTAGGATATGGCTGATTTAAGGTCTGTAGCTCCCCATGGTGCTCCGCCACTATAATTTGCTCCGTTGTCTCTTCCTCTACATCCTGCTTCCAGATAGATTATTCCTTCGTCAGCGTATTGTTTCACTTCATTGGCATTAAAGCTGGTCGGCGCTTTTTGAGCGGAATATCCTCCGGTATTTATCGGCATTACTATTGGTGCTTCAGAAGCAGTATAGTTTCCAACTTTCTCATTTTCATTTATCTTGCATGTTTATGTTCCGTTTCCATTTTCTGTCCCTTCAAAGTACTTTCCAGGCACATAAATTCCACAGGATTCATAATCCGTATCCTCAGGATTTGCACAGTATATGAGTCCTATTTGATAGTAAATATCATTGGTTTCATCATAACTCCAGTTATTCATGTTGATTGTCAGTTTTTCACTCAATGCAGATGAATTGTATGAAATCCCTTCGCCCTGAGGCTGTGAATTTCCAAAAAATGCATAAGCTCCACCAACAATTACCAACAGGATAACTATCAGTATCAATATTTTGTGTAAAGTTTTCATATTTTCACCATTTATCATATATTTTTATTTGAAATCATATCAATATTTTGGGATTTTTTTTAATTGATAGCCACTTTAATGATTCAACATCATTTTAGATAGATATGTGATGAAAAAAGATTATTTCACAGGATATGCTTTCAAAATCCCCTAAACATTTTAGGGGTAACAATGAATTATTCCTTTGTCATGCTTTTTTAATATTTTGTTGCATTAGTATTATTGTTCATTGAAATATTGTCTTATTTGCACATACAAATTTAAATTAGAATAATGTCTATTTCGCATATTTTTGAGCCTTTATTTAATTATTTGAGCTTTTTTTTAAAAAATACAATATTTATATATACTTTCATTGACAAATAATTAATTTGAGCCTTTTTAATCGAATTTAAAAGAATTTAAACTGTTTAAAAAATATTGGATTTGTTATTATTCTTTTAGATAAACGTCGTTATATTGGCTCATTTTATAGTTAATTGATGGGAATATTGGAAAGTATCCAATTTCGGATAGCTTTTCTTTATCTTAAATTCAATTAAAACAGAAATAAAGTAAAAATATATTGATTTATATTCATTGGATGAGCAAATCTTATATAAATTTAGTGTGAATCAAAATTTTGAGTTAATTCTAGTTAACAAAAAATTATGATTGGTATATTTTGGTTTAGTGGTTACTGATGCATATAATCAGGAAAATCGGTTATAAAATACGTCTTTAACACATGATCATAATCGGCTATATTACTTATAAGAATTTGTGGTGATTAATTCTAAATGTAATAAATTGATTTTATTATTACTTTGATTCCATATTAAGTTTAATTTGATTTGACTCTCGTTTAATTAATTACTAAAACGGGGATTAAATTGAAACTTAAAGACGTAATGCATAAATTAATTACAATTTTTGTATTAACTGAAAGTCAAAATCCTGGTTCGGCTTCTTCGGTGGTCGGACTTTTAGAAAGTAAATGGGTTGAAAAATGTTTATTCACTAATTTCGATGAGAAAATCATTGAAAGAATCGGAATTTCAAGGCTGATATACAGTATGGTTATTAGCAGGGGGGTCATATGAAAGGTCCCTTAATTACAAAATCGTATTGAAAAAGTTAAAAATATTTTAATGGAGTGATAATTTGAAAAATAAGAAATATATTATTTTGATTATATGTATTATCGCGTTATTCTCAATGCAATTTGTATCTGCTAGTGATAATACTGATATAGACGTTTTGGCTGATGCTAATGATGATGGAATTCTATTAGCACCTACCGAAACACAGTCATTTTCTAATTTAAAAGATGTAATCGATTCAGCAGGTGATGAGATTACTCTTGAATATAATTATAAATATAATGAGGGAAATCCTCAAACAGGGATAAACATAACGAAAAATTTAATAATAAATGGTAATGGTGCAATTATTGATGGTTCTAATGCGGCAGCATTATTTAATATTTCTGAAGGTGTAACTGTTACTTTGAAAAACTTGACAATTCAAAATGCGGGTGGAGTATATCATGATTGGGCTGCTCAAACTGTCACAGCATTTCATGCAATTTATTCTGAAGGTACTTTAAATTTTGTAAATTGTACATTTAAAGATAGTAATATTGATGATTGGTCTAATCCTGATGTAAACGGTTCTATTTATTCAACTGGTGATATTAATATTCAAAATTCTAAATTTATAGATAATACTATTGCAACTTGTGGAGTTATTTATTCAACAGGTACTGTTACAGTAAATAATTCATATTTTTCAGGAAATAAAGCAAGTTCAATAGCAGGGGCTATTTATGCAGGAAGCATTTCTTTAATTGAAAATTCTATTTTCGAATCTAATGAAGGGAGTGCTGTTTATATTTATAATGAAAATTCTGTAACCTCTGTTAAGAATTCTACCTTTGATAGTAATAGGCAAGGTAGCTATGGCTTTGCTGAAAGGGGTGCTGCTATTTATACTAATGGAATTATTGATTTGATTGAAGATTCAGTATTTAGTTTAAATTGGGCAAAAAATGGTAGTGCTATTTATATAGGTAATGAAAATTCTGTTACGAAAATCGATAATTCTAGTTTTAGTGAGAATATTGGTCAGGAAAATGGTGGTGTCATTTATACTGAAGGTAAAATTGACACTATTAAAGATTCCCTATTCAATAATAACATGGCTCCTATTGGTGGTGTTCTTTACACTAAGTCTGTAAATATGATAGATAATTCAACTTTTGATAACTGTGGATATTATACTGATACATCTAAAGGTACTATCTATATAACTGGAAGTGATGATTTAATCATTATTAATTCAACATTTGATACATGTAATGCTGGTGAAGGTGGTGCAATATACACTCATGGTGGTGTATCATTAATCGATTCAGAAATAACTGGTTGTCTGGGGGATAGTTATGCTATTCTTACAAAAGGATCTGTTTATGCAAATGGTGATGTATATATAGAAAATACTGCAATTACAGATAACTTTGCAAAAGAAGGTTCTGCAGTTTATACCAATTCGTCTATAACTCTTAAAAACTGTAATGATATTGAAAACAATGGTTTATATGATAATAATTATGCATCAAATGGTGGTGTATTTTACGCTAAAGGTGATGTAGACATTGTAAATTCAATTTTTGCAGGCAATGCTGCTGAGGGTTATGGTGGTGCTGTATACAGTGAAGGAAATGTTAATTTCATTAATTCTAGTGTAAATGGTTCCAGCCCTGCTTTTGAAAATGGTGATGGTGGATTCATTTATGCAAAAGGTGATGTAACTATTGAAAATTCAACTATCGCATCCGTATATATGAGAGTCGCAGACCATGGTAAACTATACAGTGGTGCAGTTTATGCTGAAGGTGACATGACAATTAGAAATGTTACATTTGACAATATAAATAAAGCTTTACATAGTTATGGTGGAGCTATACGTGTTTTAGGTAATGTTGCAATATATAATTCTAATTTCACCAATAATAAAGCTGAGCTTTATGCTGCAGGTTATGTTAATGGAACTTTAGATATTTATGACTGTATTTTCACAAATAATACTAATGGAGCTATATTCTCTGAAGGTAATGCTGTTGTAAATAACACTATGTTTATTAATAACACTATTGGTGGTTCTACAATGTATGGAATAGCTATCGGTTCAAATGGAACATTGAATTTAACAAATTCACGTGCAACCAGTTCTAATGCAATAGGTGCTACTTATAGAGGTTCTGTATTTTCAAAAGATAATCTATATGTTGAAAATTGTACTTTCGATGAAATTCACTCTGAGGCAGGTAGTGCTACAGGTATGATAATTTCCACTAAATCAAATGCTACAATTATCAACACCGAGTTTTTGGATTTCTCATATCATGGTTCTACCATTTATGGAGGATCTGTATATGCTGGCGTAAATGCATATGTTGAGAATTGTACTTTTAGGAATGCTACCCTCATTGACCAGGATGGACAAACTCACGGTTTATGTATCTATGCTGAAGATAATATCTCCTTATATAATTCAACTTTAAAAGATATTGATTCTTCCAATGGTCAAAACGGTGCTGTTAAAGGTGGTAATTATGTGTATGTATTCAATTCAACATTCACAAATATTACTGGTGCACGTTCATCCGGTGGAGCAATTTATGCAAACGTTGCAAATGTAACCAATTCCTCATTTTATCGTATAATCTGTTCAGATAATGCGGACAAGGGGGGGGCTATTTATGCAAATGATACTTATGCATATTACAACAATTTCACTGATTGTCATGCTGGATCCGGTGGAGCAATATATTCACTGAATTATACAACAGCTATTGAAAATATATTCATTAATAATTCAAACCAATATTCTGGTGGTGCAATTTATACCAAAAATGGATTTATTCAATATAATGTAATTTTAGAGAATATGGCTAACGAATGGAATGTTCCTGCAGACATTGGTATTACTGATAGTGAAGTAGATTCCCTTGAATATAACTGGTGGGGAGAAAATGACCCATTTGGAACTACAGATAAACAGAAAAGAGCGATAATTGATGTTCAGTCAGGACAAGGTACCTATTTCCTGCCTGATACCTGGGTGATAATGCATTTCTTTGTAACTAATGAGACTCAACCAATCATTGGTGAAGGTGTTAACTTAACAACAACCTTAAAAGATTATTATAATCGCACTACTGACAACGAATCTGAGTTAGGTCATAACATTGCTAAAAGGACTGTGATTTATAAAGTCAATAATAAAACTGCTGATGAAAATGTTGGTCATTTTAGTCACGATACTGCTCCAATTATCAATCAGGATTATGTATTGTACTCAAATAACAATTTCTTAAAACATAATGTTTCATCAACTATTGATTATCAGACATTATACCTGGATGTTGCTCAATGTGAAATCAATGTAACCAAAACAGTAACAAACGCAACACCTAATGTTGGAGATAAAATCAATTATACAATTACTGTCTCAAATATTGATTTAACTGATTATACTGATCCTAACAGAGTTATCATACAGCCTCCGGAAAAAGTTAGCATTGAATTATATGATATCTTGGATAAAAGATTAAGATTCGTATCAGCTAATGATACTCATTATAATCCTGAAACAGGTTTATGGTCATTTGATTTGCCATGGAACAAAACTGTTTCCTTAACTATTGAAGTTCAGGTTAGAGGTTCAGGCAATATCACGAATTATGCTAACATAACCAAAATCAACGGTACAGAAAATAAATATGGTGCTAATGTAACCATTGAAGTAAATAAATCAGATATTGTTATTTTAGAGGTTAACAAAACTGCTAATGAGTCCAGTGTTGTTGTCGGTGATTTGGTTAAATTCACAATCACTGTAAATAACACCGGTACTATCAACGCTACTAATGTCAATATTACTGATGAGCTTAATGATGCATTCGAGTTTGTTTCTGCAACTCAAGGAGGTACTAACAGTTCCAATTTAGTTACATGGACTATTGATAAATTGGATGTGGGTCAGCCTGTATCTGTTGAAGTCGTTGTACGTGTGCTTAAGGCAGGTAATTTCACAAACACTGCATTTGCTAACTCCACTGAAAACAAAACTAAAACCAATGGAACTAGTGATAATGTCACAGTTATTCCTAATGTGGAATTGGTTATTAGTAAGTTTGCTAATGTTACTAGTGCTGTTGTTGGTGATTTGATTAAGTACACTATTACTGTTAAGAATGATGGTTTGTCTGATGCTACTGGTGTTAGTGTTTGGGATGTTTTGCCTGATGCTGTGAGATATGTTTCTGGTGCGGATAGTTATGATGTTGATTCACGTAATGCTTCTTGGACTATTTCTAGTATTGTTGCTGGTCGTTCTGTTGAGGTTTATGTGATTGTTAATGTTACTGCTGCTGGTAATTTGTCTAATACTGTGTTTGTGAATAGTAGTGAGAATGATACTGTTGTTAATAAGACTAGTGATAATGTTACAGTTATTCCTAATGTAGAATTAAATGTAACAAAATCCGTTGATGTAATTTCAGTTAAAGTGGGTGATAAAATCACTTATACTATTACTGTGGCTAACAACGGTAAATCTGATGCTACTAATGTAGTCATTTATGATGTTCTTGATCCTGATTTCATTTATGTTTCAGGTGGTTCTTATGATGCCAATACACGCAACGTAACCTGGATTATTCCTACTATTGCTGCAGGAAAATCAGCAAATAGAACTGTTGTTGTTACAGCAAAATCCGCACGTAACTACACTAATGTTGCATTTGCAAATTCCGATGAGAATAAGACTTTAGTAAACGGCTCCAGCGAGAATGTGACTGTCAATCCAAATGTCGGATTGGTTGTTATCAAAACATCTAGTGCTAGCGAAGTTAAAGTCGGTGAAAATATTACTTTCACTATTACTATTGTCAATAACGGTGAATCAGATGCTACTAATGTCGTTATCAGCGATATTTTGAATAATGCATTTGAATGGAAATCTGGCGGTAATTATGATGCTCGTTCACGCAATGTAACTTGGATTATTCCGAATATTCCAAAACATGATTCCGCAAACGTCACTGTTGTTGTAACTGCTTTGACTGCAGGTAACTTCACTAACGTTGCTTCCGTTTTCTCAGATGAAAACAAAACTCCAGTAAACGATTCAACTGATAATATAACTGTCAGTCCTGATGTCAGATTAAGCATGATTAAAGTCGCTGACACTGATGTTGTCAAAGTTGGTGAAAATGTTACTTTCACTATTACTGTGACAAATAACGGTAAGTCCAATGCAACTGATGTTGTTATTTCAGATATCATACCTGATGCCTTCGAATACGTTTCAGGTGGTGTTTATGATGCTGATTTAGATACTGTGATCTGGACAATTGATGAGCTTGCTGCAGGCAACTCTACAAGTGTAACTCTAACATTAACTGCCAAATTGGCTGGTAATTACAGCAATGTCGCATCTGTCAGTTCTAATGAGAACAAAACCCAAATTAATGCTTCAAGTGAAAATATCACAATCAATTCTGATGTGAGGTTGAACATGACAAAATCCGCAGATGTGACTTCAGTTGTTGTTGGAAACAACGTTACTTTCACTATTGTCGTGACAAATAACGGCAAATCCAATGCAACGAATGTTGTCATTTCAGATGTATTAAATGAAGCATTCTTATGGAAATCTGGCGGCAGTTATGATAAATCTTCACGCAATGTGACCTGGACTATTGGAAATATTGCTGCAGGCCAATCTGCAACTGTAACTCTTGTTGCAACTGCAATGACTGCAGGAAACTACACTAATGTCGCATTCGTCAATTCTGATGAGAACAGGACTAAAGTCAACGCTTCAAGTGAAAATGTCACAATCATTCCAAATGTCGAGCTAAACTTGACCAAAGAGGCTAATGCAAGTGAAGTTAAAGTCGGAGACAATATTACATTTACTATTGTAATTACCAATAACGGTAAATCAGATGCTTCAAATGTCACTGTATCTGACGTTTTAGGTTCTGAGTTCGGCTATGTCAGCTCAACTGGTGGTGTTTATGATAATGCTACCCGTAAAGTCACATGGAATATTGATAAGATTGAAGCAGGAAACTCAACAAAAGTCACAGTTGTCGTAACCGCATTGACTGACGGTAAGTTCAATAACACTGTTGTTGCAAAATCCAAGGAAAACGGCACTGAAGTAAACGCTTCAAGTGACAATGTCACTATCGTTCCTTACGTGAAATTGGATATCGTTAAAGATTCCAATGCAAGTTATGTAAAAGTCGGTGAATATATCGAATTTACAATAACTGTAACCAATAACGGTAAATCCAATGCAACGAATGTCAGAATCGAAGATAAGCTTGAAGATGCATTCGGCTATAACAGTTCTTCAGAGCACAGTGGACGTGTTGGTAATCTTGTATATTGGGAAATTGCCAATATTACCGCAGGTGAATCCGTAAAAGTTTCTGTTGTCGTAAATGCTACTAAAGAAGGTACATACACTAATAATGCAACAGTTATATCTGATGAAAACTCAACTGAATCCAATGCTACTAAAGTAATTGTCATTGCTGATGTAATCATATTGGACGTAACAAAAGTTGCTAACATCTCAGAAGTGAAAGTCGGAGACAATATCAAATTCACAATCACAATTTCCAATATCGGTACTGATGATGCCACAGATGTTGTCATTACTGATGTTTTAGGCGAAGAGTTCGGCTATGTTGAATCAAGCAATAATGGTGTCTACAACAATACTACTCGCAAAGTCACTTGGACTATTCCAAGCATTGCTGCCCGCAATTCCACAGAAGTCTATGTTATTGTGACTGCTTTAACAAACGGTACTTTTGCTAACACTGCTGTTGCTAATGCTAAGGAAAATAAAACCAATGTAACTGGCACTAGTGATAATGTCACTGTCGGTCCTGATGTCAAATTGAATATCACTAAAAAGGCTAATGTGACTTCTGCTGTTGTTGGTGATGAGATTACTTTCACAATTGTGGTTGCTAATAATGGTTTGTCTGATGCTACTGGTGTTAAAGTGACTGATGTGCTGGATAAGGCATTTGGTTATGTTTCTGGTGGTAATTATAGTTTGGATACTCGTGAAGTGTCCTGGATTATCGATTCTATTGCTGCTAACGGTTCCGAGACTGTGACTTTGGTTGTTAAAGTATTGGCTAACGGTACTTTTGCTAACACTGTTGTTGCGGTTGCTAAGGAAAATGATACTGAAGTGACTAATTCCAGTGATAATGTTACTGTTGATCCTAATGTTGAATTGGATATTGTTAAGAAGGCTAATGTGACTTCTGCTGATGTTGGGGACAATATTCTATTTACTATTGTTGTTAGCAATAACGGTTTGTCTGATGCTACTGACGTTAAAGTGACTGATGTGTTGGATAAAGCGTTTGAATATGTTTCCGGTGGTAGTTATGATGTTCGTTCACGTAATGTAACATGGATTATTAATCGTGTTGCCGCTAACAGTTCTGAGACTGTAACTTTAGTGGTTACTGTTTTAAGTGCTGGTAGTGTTTCAAATAATGTTAGTGTTATTTCCAAGGAAAATGATACTGAGGTTACAAATTCCTCTGATGACATTCCGGTTACTCCTAATGTTGAATTGGTCATCAGTAAATCTGCTAATGTGACTTCCGCTGTTGTTGGTGATTTAATCAAGTACACTATTACTGTTAAAAATGATGGTTTGTCTGATGCTACTGATGTTAATGTTTGGGATATTTTGCCTGAAACTGTGAGATATGTTTCCGGAGCAGATAATTATGATGTTGATTCACGTAATGCTTCCTGGACTATTTCAAGTATTGCTGCTGGTCATTCTGCAGATGTTGTTCTTGTTGTGAATGTTACTGGTGCTGGCAATTTATCAAATACTGCATTTGCTAACAGTAGTGAAAACGATACTGTTGTTAACAAGACCAGTGATAATGTTACGGTTGTTCCTAATGTTGAGTTGGATATTACCAAGAAGGCTAATGTGACTTCTGCTGTTGTTGGTGACAATATTGAGTATACTATTGTTGTTAGCAATAACGGTTTGTCTGATGCTACTGGTGTTAAAGTGACTGATGTGCTGGATAAAGCATTTGAATATGTTTCCGGCGGTAATTATAGTTTGGATACTCGTGAAGTGTCCTGGACTATTAATCGTGTTGCTGCTAACAGTTCTGAGACTGTAACTTTAGTTGTTGCTGTTTTAAGTGCTGGCAGTGTTTCAAATAATGTTAGTGTCATTTCCAAGGAAAACGATACTGAGGTTACAAATTCCTCTGATGACATTCCTGTTACTCCTAACGTTGAGCTAAGCATTGTTAAAGTTGCTAATGTGACTTCAGCCGTTGTTGGAGACAGCATAAAATTCACTATAACAATCAAAAATAATGGATTGTCCGATGCTACTGACGTTAAAGTGTCTGATGTATTGGATGAAGCATTTGAACATGTTTCCGGTGGCAGTTATGATGTTGCTTCACGTGCTGTGACCTGGAATGTATCAAGCATTACAGCTAACGGCTCTGCTGAAGTATTTGTCATTGTTAAAGTATTGAAAGACGGTACTTTTGCAAATAATGTAACTGCTAACGCTAAAGAAAACGATACTGAAGTTACCAACTCTTCAGATGACATTCCGGTCGTTCCAAATGTTGAGTTAAACATTGTTAAAGTTGCAAATGTTACACAAATCAAGGTTGGTGATGAAATTAGATTCAATATTACCGTGACTAATAACGGTTTAAGCAATGCCAGTGATGTAACTGTCACAGATGCCTTAGGCGATGAATTCTCCTTTGTCGAATCTGACGGTAGCCACAATGCAGGCGTTGTAACATGGACTATTGGTAATATAAATGCTAATGAATCCGCAACAGTTTATGTAATCGTTAAGGCACAAACCAACGGCACTTTTGCCAATGCGGTTGTTGCAAACGCTAAGGAAAACGAAACCAATGTGACTGGAACTAGTGATAACATTACTGTTGAACCTGATGTCAGACTGGACATTGTTAAAGTTGCTAATGTGACTGAAGTATATGTTAGAGACAGCATTAAATTCACTATTACAATTAAAAATAGTGGTTTGTCTGATGCTACAAATGTTGAAATAGAAGATATCTTACCTGAAAGTGTGAAATTCTCTTCCGCTAACGGTACTTATGTAAATGATGGTCAAAATGTAAAATGGACGCTTGATAAAGTGAAAGGCAATTCTTCAGTCAGTGTTTATGTCATTGTATCTGCAGTAAGCAACGGTCCTGCTGTTAACTTCGCTAATGTTACCTGCAGCCAAAATTCAACTGCTAATACAACTTCCGATGAAATTGAAGTAAAACCTGTCGTTAATTTAACTGTTGTTAAAACTACTAATGCTTCTGACATCTATGTCGGAGACAGAGTCAGTTACAATATTGTTGTTAAGAATAATGGTCCGTCCAACGCATCTAATGTCATTGTTGTTGATGAGTTACCTAACGGTTTAAAATTCGTCTCTAGTGATGTGGATTGTGTTGAGGATAACGGAAAAGTTACCTGGAACATTTCTAAATTGACTGCCGGTGAAAACTTAACCATTGAAGTAGTATGTATTGCTGTAGTCAGCGGCAATTTAACAAATGCGGTTAACGTTACTTGCGATGAAAACAGGACTAACATTACTGGTGGAACTCCAATTCACGTCAGCGACATTGTTGATGTTGCTATTGATTTGAGTGTCGACAAAAGAAATCCTGACATTAATGATGAAGTAATCATCACATTAAAAGTCAGAAATAATGGTCCATCAAATGCTACAGGTATTGTCGGTAAATTGAACAAGGATTTCCTTAACGGATTGAAAATAATTTCAATCAATTCAACTGAAATCAAGTTTGAAACTTCAGACCTTTTAGGTTATTCATTGACAGATATTTTAAGAGTCAATGAAAACGGTGACTTCTCAATTGACTACCTGAATGCAAATCAGGAAGTTTCAGCAACTATTAAGGCTACTGTAATTCGTGATGGTAACATTACTGTTGACGGTAATGTGTCTTCAAACGAAAAAGATTCAAACCCTAAAAACAACCATGATAATATTACAATGGAAGTGCATTCCTTAGTGAACTTGTCAGTAAACAAAACGGTAAGCAATAGTAATCCGACTGTCGGAGACACTATTGAATACATAATTGTTGTCGTCAATGCAGGTCCGTCAAATGCAACCGGCGTAATTGTAAACGAAAAATTACCTAATGGAGTTGTATACATTTCAGATGATGCTGAAGGTGCATATGACCACAACAGTGGAGTTTGGAAAGTTGACTCAATCAACGCTAATGAAACAAGAACTTTAACCATTAAAGTTCAAGTAACAAGCGTAGGTCAAATTACCAATAATGTGGACGTAGTATCAAATGAAGAGAACACAAACGTTACTGGAAGCAAAACCAATGTAACAATTGATGTTCAGCCTGCTCCTAAGGTTGATTTGCAAGTTATCATTACTTCAAACACAACCAAAACTGATTTGGGTGATCTTGTAGAGTTTACAGTTACTATCCTCAACAAAGGAGACACCAATGCAACTGGCGTTACTGTAAAAGACATCTTGCCTGATGGATTATTATACTCTTCCGATGACGGAAATGGCACATATAATCCTGGAAATGGTGTTTGGACTGTAGGTGAGCTTGATGCAGGAAACAATAAAGTCTTGCATATCATAGCTAAAACTACAAAAGCAGGAAACGTAACGAATACCGTTTCAGTCGAAAGCGATCAGGAAATTCTTGATGTCAACTCAACTGTTGCAAGTGTAACTGTCGAAGTTGTTGAACACAAAAAACCTATTGAAAATGCTAGCGATAATATTCCGGCCAAAATGGATACCAAAGCAACCGGTAATCCATTAGTTCTATTGGCTATGGCGTTATTATTTGCTGGTGTAGGATTAAGACGTAGGAAAGAATAAGTATTTAATGGGAGTTATATTTTAACTCCTATCTTTTTTTTTATTTTCAAATTTTTGAAATGATTTTGCATATCTTTAAATTGATTTTATGACAAATAATTTCATGGTAATTCTGATTTCCATTTGATATATTTTATGATTAGTTAATTTAATTAAATTGGTAATTCTAAAACGAATTTTTTAATTATATGATATATAATCTTCATTGTGTGTAAGGATATTTCTGTTATGTCTTGAGATTTCCTATCTGAATTTCTATTCTTTTTATTATATTTTTTAACCAAATTGGTGGTTGTTATTTTTTTATGCTGTTGATTGCTTTTTTGTTGTTTTTGGCTTGGAGATAGGAGATTTGGTATTTATATTTTTATTTTTCCAAATAATATATTGTTATTGGTTTGATATTCATATGTGTTGTTTTGTGTTTTTTCCTCTATTTTTCTTGTTGGATCGTGTTTCGTTGATATTAAGAAGTTGAGGTGGTAAATATTTGCGTAAAAATCTTGTTCCAGAATTATTTTTCTATGTTCATGAAATTTTCGAGTATTATTTATATTTTGAGTCTGTTGAAATTAGTTTCTATTTTCCATCTTCTTTGGTATAACTCTTTTAATAATTTTATCAACAATCCTTAACTTTATATGGTTGATATAATTCAATAAAATTTAAAAATTTTATATATTATTATACATATATTATAAATAAAAGTAATGAATATGAACCTGGTTTGATGAAAGCCGCTTATGGTACTTTTTTGACTGATTTGATTGTTATGTATGAGCATGATTGTGTTGCAGATTTAGCTGCAGACGTATTTAATGTGTCTTGGTATAGATCTTCTCCAGCTGCATTTTCTTTGTGCAATGATTATAATTGTTTGTATATTACAGGTGAATCTAATCATGATATGGGTATGAGTGTTAATGGTTCGGATAATGATGTTTGGAAGTTTCGTTTTACTTGTTCTTTTGCTTATAGTTTAATTGAACAGTTAGTTGGAAGTAACATTTGGCAGGATTATACAATTGGAAGTGTAACATTAGGATTACTTCAAAGTTATATGAATAATAAATCTTTAGAATTGCATTATGAAAATGGATATTATTTTTTAAAGGTTGTTGGTGAAGATTATAGTTTGTTGGTACTTGATCCAGTTACGGGTATTGTCAGAGATATTTTTAGCTTTAATGGATTATTAGGTACTATGCCCTGTTATCATGATGAAATAACTAACAATGCAATTAAATATGGAAATAGTTTACTGATTCTTAATTCTTCAGAATTTAGTCAATTTAATTTTTTATATTTTGTTAGTTCTGGTTGTTCAATCATTGGAAGTTCTCTTATTGTAGAATGGGGAACTGCAAGTTCATCTATTATAAACCCTATAGGATTATCGGCCATATGTATCTTAATTGGTTTTCAATTAGTTAGTCCATTTTTAGCAGAAATTTCGAGAAATAATAGTTTATATTCAATTGCAGATTTTTATGATTTGGATTTACCTGGAAAAATAGAATCATGGATAGACTATTACTTTTATCAAGATGGAGTAATAATGGATGGAATAAATGAATTTAATACAGATTTTTATATAGAAAACAATGGACAAATAGAACTAAACAAAAAACAAATTGAAGATATTATTAAAAATGCCCAAAAAATTGCTAATAAATTATTCGTTCCATTTCAAATTGTGATGGCAGGTAGTTCTGGTGGATCTAAACCCAATAAATCATTTTATATATTATCTATTATTTTTATATATGGTGTATTTTCGTATTATACATTTCAATTAATTAAATCAAGCA
>NZ_JAZUMY010000035.1:0-6597 GCF_045603845.1 Methanobrevibacter sp. | reverse complement strand
TACACATTCTACAGTTTCATTGTGAGGGACGTTCAGGTATAGGTAATTAAAATGAGTGAAGGAAGTTCAGCTATACAAATCAAAAAAGCTATAGGTAATGTCTATAAACCGGATTATGAATTAACATACTTTAAAAACATAATCAGTGCTTTCTATTTGCAGGGTACAGACCCAGAAGTTGTAGAAAAAATTCTTACTGAATTATACAACCAACTTCCTTCTCATGAGAAAACATTAGATGAAATCATTAAACTCTTCGAAGACATTTATTTGGGCGATGAAAATCCAAACAGTGGGATAAAAGGCATTGAAAGATTCATTTCAGATAAATATGACAAAAAGACCAGCATTTTGGTAGGGCGTGAATTAAATAGAGCAATCATACCATATGATACCAACAAGATTTACAAACTCCAAACTGGCTCCAACAAATATATCGTTATGGACTACAGGAACAATGAAGTCACTACACAGACAATCGAATGGAAAAAAGGAAATGAAGTGGCAGATTACACCAGAGTACTGTTCTGCTATCCTATGAGAATTACAATACATGACAATCCAATAAGTGAAGCCGGAAGAACCTTCAGCATCGAATGGAGAACAGCAGACGGAGGCAGATTCCATACCAAAGACATGAACATCGTTGAAATTGAACATTACCTTGTTGAACACGGTTATGTCCTCTCACGTTACCAATCCAAAGATGTTGTTCCAGGCTTGATTCAAATAGCTATTGAAAACAATTTGGCAATAATCAAAAACGAAATAGAAACTCCAGGTTTCTACTATAACGATGAAACCAAAAGTCTAACAATAGTTGAATTTGAATTGAAGGAAACGGACGTTGGTAAAATGAATATGGCCTTGGATTTGATTGAAGATTTAAGAAATTATTTCATAGGCCAGGAAGGAAAGCTGGCAACAACACTAAAGCATGCAATGATAGTTCCTTTCGGATTTGCCAAAAAACAGATGGGATTGCCTTTGGAAAACCTGATTCCATATATGTTCCATTTCGGAAAGGGCGGAAGCGGTAAAACTACTCTTGCCCGTATTGGAGCATACTTTTACGGCGAACCGGATAGCGAAACAGATATTGGCGGATCTGAATTTGATACCGTTCCAAGAATCGGTGCCCAAATATCAAAATCCACATTCGGATTAATTATCAATGAACCTGTTGGCGTGTTCAACTGCAAAAGCTGCACAGAGACATTGAAAACCTGTGTAGAAAGAACAAATGCAAGACGCAGATATGAAGGAAGGAACTTAGCTATTATCCTTGCCTTATCTACCTTGTCTTTTACATCCAACAGTCCATTGCCCAATGTCGAAGGTTTGACAAGAAGATTTGTTCAGCTAATGTATACTCACAGTGAGAAAAAAACAGATGATGAGAAAAGGGAATTTATGGAGCATTTCCAAATGAACTCTCCCAAAGATTGTCTGTTTCATCATTTGAAGTATCTTGCGGACTTTGTGGTGAATGAAATTAACAAGGATATAGAATTGTTAAGACTGCCTTGGCAGGAACTAAGCAATGAACTGATTAAAAGAGCATATGCCAAATGTGAACGTAAATGTCCTGATTGGCTATTGACATTTGCCGAATCAGTAACCCCTGAAGATCTGGATGATGAAGAAATAGAATATCTGAGAATGTTTTTCATTGACGAGATCAACAAGCACAACAAAAGCATTAAGGTCTATTCAGCAGAAGACGGATATCCAATAAAATATCAGAACTATTTCACAGATTCTGTTAAAGACTCTAATGACTTCTATGAACGTGTCTTTAACATTATCAATGAGCGTCTGATACCGTATATGGTGCTGCATCATGGCCGTGATGGTCTTGACTATGTCTGCTTTACAAGCGGACTTAAAACGGCATTGAAAAACGCTAATGAAGTGTGTTATGACGTGAAGGGAATTGCTGAATTGTTAGGTTGGGAATACAAATCCGTAAAAATACCCAAATCTACAAAAGTTATGATTGTCAGGTTTGACAAGTTTTTAACATTCCTATATCCGAACTTAAGTGAAAAGGAGGTCAATAAATAAAGTAACTTGCTAGGTAACTTTTGGTAACTTGAGGTAACCTGAGGCTCAAGTTACCTCACCAAAAAAATTTAAAGAATTTATAGCTATTTATTTTTTGATTAAAGCTATTTAAATTCATTTTATTTTTTCACATTCTGAGGTAACCTGACCCTTCAGGTGTGGGGACAATAGTAGTGAAAAATACTTAGGTTTGTCAAGTTACTGAGTTACCAAGTTACCATATTTTGATAAGTTACCAAGTTACTGGGTTACTTTAAAGCGAGCTGATAAATATGTTTAAATGTGATTGTTATCCGAATCATGAGATATGCAGAAACAAAACCACCTGTGAATTTTGGATACCATTAAATCAAAAACTCAAACAATTAAATCAACAGATATCTTATGAGTTGAATACATTAGAAAGTCTGAATCAAAGAAAAAGAGACTACTTCAAAGTATTGTCTGAAATTCAACAGGAAAGATATACTGAAATAATAGCTATTGACGGAAGATTAAAAAGAGTACCAAAAAAGAATGCAAGAGGCGAACCTATATTAAAACCTGGAGATGTGCAGATCGGATTGGATTTCAATTTAATATCTCAAGAGATTACTGATACTGAAGCAATAATTCGAGTATTAAGAATAAAAGAAAAGAATATATTGAAGATATTGAAAAAACAATGCGAAATAAGATTAATTGTTGAAAAATAATTAAAACTATTTTAATTAAAACATATTTATTTTAAATGCATTCACTTCAACCTAATCAATTTTTATTCTAATTCTTTTTGAATCTTTTGATTTTTTTGGTTTATTAGGTTTTTGAAATTCTTCAAATATTTTTTTTGTATTGGGAGCATATGTGTCATCCATTTCTCTTAAGAAAGAATTAACTTTTTTTTCGGCATTTAATTTCATTTGTTTTAATTCATCTTTTGCTTCTTGAATCTTTTTTTCGCGTTTTTCTTTTTTCTGTTGTTTCTCTCTTTCTCGTATTTCATTATATCTTTGATACTCTCTTTCCCGTCTTTCTCTTTCTGCTTTTCGTTTATCACTGACTTCCTTAATAACATTTTTATATGCTTGTTCATTGCCTGTTTTAGTTAAAAGTTCTATAATATCATCTATTTCCTTATAATGCAATATTGAAGTTCGTTTACTATAATAGTTCCTATATATTTCGCAACATTTCTCAACATCTTCACTTGCTAATAATTCATTTGTTTTTGGAATTGTGGGTTTTACATCAGGTTTATCTTCTATTTCTTTCCAATAGTCAAAACCATGCTCTACTGCTTCTTTGTAATATCTAATTGCAAATTCATCGTAGGGTGTTCTTCTTGCTAGTGATAGACTATTTTCATAAAACAATGCATACTGTTCATATGTAGTAAGATGGTCAAAAAAACTTCGTGTACCAGAGTTTCTCTCTTCCTCTTCATCATAATATTTGCTTCGTCTAGAACCACCAATTGATGTTCCGCAACTACATGAATGATTCCCTAATGGAACATAACTACCACAATTTGGACATGTTGGCATGATTTTTACCCCTAACTAATTTTGTTATACTTTAATTTATATTACCAACTTAATATCAATTACTATTATATTGCTAGAATTATTTATTTTATCTTAAGTAACGATGTATTTAGGTTTTAAATAATTAAATAGAAAACCTTCACATCAAATTAATTGTTATGTGGAATACCACCTATCCACATCAACTCTTTTAGTTTGAGTTTCATTAGCTATTTTTTCATAAGCCCCAGTGAACGCAACAACACAGTCATCATGAATAGCTTCATTTGGATATGCAGTTATTTTTTCCAGAAATTCCATCGCCCATTTTTTGGTGAACCCTGTCCGATTCTTTCCAACAAGGAAAATTCCATTCTTCTGAATGTCTGCTGAAACTCTCCTTGCACGGTCAACTTTATTCTCTCTTGAGTTACCAGTGCCTGTAGTAAAGCCTCTTCGGTTCAACTCATCTATAATTAACAATCCGAAGTTTTTACCTGTGCTTCCGTCGAGTTCAATATACTGGACATCTGACTTGTCACGTGCTGCAGTGTTTATGATTTCATTGATCAGGTTTCTTGACTCAAGCTGAAATTCATATGAGTCCAGGATGTAAATATTTCCTGACAGATCTTTAGCAAGCAGAACACCTGCTGTAAAATCCGGATCACTTCCTTTCAGTTTATCATCATTCAATACTTCAGTTGCAGCTAGATCCCAATATCTGATGACTCTAACAATTGGTATTTTCATGTATTCATCATAGGAGATTAAGTGGAAGTCTGATTCATCGAATAGCTGACCTTTAACTGAAGCATACCAGTTACCGTTCATTAACTGTTCCCTTGTAACTCTATCAAGACCCATCAAGTAATCTTCATAGTCTTTTCTGTCCAGATAAATGTTATCCAAATAGCTTGAGCTAATGAATCTGATTTGAGATTTATCTTGTATATCCTCATCTATTTTTTCTATGAATCTTTCTCTTACCCATTTGTTTCCACGTTTACCGGGATTACTTGAGCACATTAACTGTGTAGGAAGTTGATTGTCTTTGGTTTTCCTTACACGAGACCGCATATAGATATACTTGAATCTTTCCAGTTGTGTAAGTTCATCTATTCCTATGAATTGATATTCCGAACCTTGGTAAGTGTCAAGGTCATTGATGTTTCTCAAATATCCGAAAGTTAATGAATTGCCGTTGGGAAATGTCCATGAATGTTCGGTTCCATCCCACTTTGGTTTGATACTTGCATTATTTTGAACTTCCTTTCGATTTAACCACTGACTTGCTTTATGTATTAAAGCTCCTTTACGCTTCAGGTCAGATAATGTACGTCTCAAGATGAGGGCATGATATTCATTTGCATCATCCTGAACATAGAACAATGCCCTCATAAGTAAACTTGTTGATTTACTTCCTCCTGCAGCACCACCAATGAGAACCTCCTTTTCTGTAGCTAGTATCATTTCAGCCTGCTTTGGAAATGGATTGAATGGTATATATGGATTTTCATATACGCACTTTTGAAGAATTGCTTTATCTCTAGCATCTAAATAGAATTCACCTTTTTCATCATACATTGTTATCATCTATCTGTTTTGCAAGGATTTCTATTTCATTCATGATGTCCTTTTGTGAGATTTCAATTTTCTTGTCTTCCAACTCTAACACACGGTTTTTGAATAGTCTGTCCATTTCATCTTTGAACAGTTTGTTTTTAGCGTCAAATGCTTTAACAGATAATTCAAGATATCTTATTTTCAATTCTGTTAGGTCAAGCAGGTATCTTGCAAGGCTTTTTTCATTGGCGTTGTATCTTATTTCCTGGTCCAGCTTTTCAAAGTCAATTTCAATATCTACAGCATTTTTTGTAATCTTATCAAGATTTTCAAGTCCTGTTTTGATATCAGTAACCTGCTGCTGGAGGATATTATCAATAGCCAAATCAATGTTGTCCTCGAAAACATTATTGTCTGTGATTTGTTTTTGAGTAATGGCCCTGTTTGTTAGTGCTTCTTTATCTCTAGCTCTCGGATCTTTTTCTTTATCTGTTAGATTATATTTCTTTTTGAATCTGGAAAATGTTGCCCCGCTTACTTCAAATTCATGTTCATCTGCCAGCCATCTTCTTACACTTTCATCTGTAGCTCCTTGAGTTTTCATTACCTTGATTTCATCCAGTAATGTTTCCAGGAAATCTCCTTTTGTCAGTTTTAATCTGGCCTTGAATTTTCTGAATGTTGTAAGCGAAACTTCACGATCATATTTGGTTTTTAATAATTCCACAATCTCCTTGTTGCTCATTGCCTTCCTGCAGCAATTGATGATTTCCTGTTCATGGTGTTCTAAAAAATAGCTTATATCTGAATTTACACGATCCATAGGTTCCCTCCTATAAATCCCTTAATTCCCTTTCCAGTTCCTGTTTTCTAGCTTCGATTAATCTGTACTCCGTCTGTTTCATGACCTTCTGGTAATTGGGATTGTTGTGTATTAGTGTTATTGTATCTTCAGCATCACCAATAGCTATTAGCATAGCTCCAAGCTCATAAGCATCCTTGTGTGTAAAACTAGATTCTTCTACTATTTTTTTGAGAGTTATTTCAACTCTTGCGCTGATGTTGGTTTTTTCCGGTAACATAATACATATATTTATTATGTATTATATATAAAATTTTATTAGAAAAAAAATATAAAAGTAATAATAAATATTACTTTCACAAATGAAAAAACAGTTTCTTTTGAAGAGTTATATACGCGAGACTTATATTTTGAAGTTTATTCTTCGTCACCCATTTCGTCAAGTTCCTTTTGAAGATCGTGGATTTGCATTTCCTTATAGAATCTTTCGAACTTTCCCGTTTCAATGAGATAAGATGAAACTTCAAGAGCATCCCTAAAGGTATAATTGGACTCTTTGATAATTTGCTTTTTGTCTTCATCCATGTAGGATGATGTATTATTTATATTGGCCATAGCTATTACAACCTGTATATAATAATTAATATAATATTTTAT
>NZ_JAZUMY010000034.1:0-7468 GCF_045603845.1 Methanobrevibacter sp. | reverse complement strand
CACACTACCTGGACGCATCAAAAAAATATTCAAAACATATCGAGGACTATTAATCAGAATAACACTAAATAACATAAGATGGATAAAACGATGTGCAACAATCAACGAAAACTAAGCATCAGTACCAAAACGGACACTCCCATTATTCACAGCATATTTTCTATCTACACAAATCACACCGACTAAAAATGCATTAAATACATAAATAAAATTATTTATGAAAAAACAGATATTCTAAATATAATGAAGATTAAATCATGACATTGCATATTCATTATTTCTTTTAGAAAAAAAGACTTATATTATATATAAACTAAACTAATAATATGTTTAATTTTAACAATGAATATAAAGATATCATAGGTACAATTTTCCTGGCGTTAAGCATTATAATGCTGGGTTATATGTTAGTATCGCCATTCAATCAAATGATAATCCATATTGATGAATATTTTACTATTAGCGTGCTTAATTTTCCAATTACTGATTTGGCTTATGTTATTGCTCATGATGTGCACCCACCACTCTATTATTTACTTTTAAAAATAGCTTCAGATATTTTAACAATTTTTGGAATCGGATTTGATAAAATTTTCATATATAAAATTATGACAATCATACCTTATGCCATAATTCTTATTTTATCTGTTACTAAAATTAAAAATGAATATGGTTATTTCACTGCCGGACTGTTTGCTTTTTCAATGGCTGTGATGAGTGAATTTTTAGTGTACTATTCAATACTGAGAATGTACAGCTGGGCGGCATTATTTGTAGTATTGGCATTTCTCTATTTGAGAGATGTAATTGATAAAAATGATCGTAAATATTGGGCATTACTTACAATCTTTTCTGTTTTGGCCGCATACACACATTATTTTGCTGCAATTCCAATAGTTTGTATTTACATTTGCTTATTTATTTACCTTCTCCTAAATGATAAAGAAAAACTCAAATATTGGTTTATTTCAGCCATATGTGGAATAATACTATTTGCACCATGGATTTTTTCTCTGACAAGTCAATTAACATCCGTTAGTGAAGGCTACTGGATTCCTGAAATAACTTTTAATAACATAATAGGATTTTTAGGATATTTTGTAACACCTACCCGGAACTTCTACACCTGCATATTTTCAGTAGTGATATTTGTTGCAATCATAGTTTACACTGCCACAATATTTAACAGAATAGATAAAAAAGACAGGTTTTACATATTATGCGGACTTATTGCATATCTTGGAACAATAATTATTGGAACAGGCGTTTCAATTATGGTAAGGCCAATAATGGTGGACAGATACCTCTTGCCTTCAGCAGCAATTTTATGGTTTGCCATATCATTCATGATAGGCAAGATTGAAGCAAGAAAAGAATTCATAATCGTTTTTGCATTAGTTCTAATAATGATGGTGGCTGGAATAAGCCAGCTAAATTCTTCCAACGATTACTGGGGCACCGTAAATATGCATAGAGAAGCATTTTTTGATCAGATAAGTCAGGACAATGATTCAATAGTGATTAATGACGGCGGTAATAGAATGTTTTATATGGAGTTTTCAAATAAAACAGACATGTATCTGCTTAGTGATCAATATGAACTCTACGGATATAACCTGAGTGAACTGCACGATACGTTTGATTTTAAGGAAATCTCAAAAGATGAGCTTCCAAAATTAGTTAAAGAAAATCCGGATAAAAACATATACATCATATGTAGAAATACGGATTTCGACAAACATATTAAAACAACACCCGTTATAGACAAAGGTAACCCTATAATCCTAAAGGTTGCTTAAGAAATATAGGTTTTTAACCTATATTTTTATTTATTAACTAAAAAAATATTGAAATACCACATCAGCTAAATTGAAGAATCAATCAAATAATTGGCAAGATCATCTACATTAAATGTTTCTTTCCAAGTGAAAAACGTATATGTTTTATCTCCATTTACAAACCAATAGTTATTCCTATGGTCGCTGGTCACTGTTTTATAAACAGTAACATCACCTGTCGTGAAATTTGATAATGTAACATTCCTATTTTTTGTTTTGCAATAATCCGTGAAATTTTTCACATGCTTGGAAATATCTGTGTCATTGTAATACTCGAAATAAATTGAATCTAATCCGTTAGTTATTTTTGGGTATCCCTGTTCAGTGTAGCCTGCAAATTTGTAACCTTCAGGAAGTTTAAAATTAATTTCACCTACTTGAAGAGTTTCTTCTTGATTAATAATACCTGCATAAGTTAAAACAACAAAAGAAAACACAATTATGCAAACAATAAGTAAAATCAGAGATTTCTTATCCATAAACTCACCTCTTACATTAATATTTTTATTAACTTCTATTTAAATAATATGGCAATATATCAAATTGAATGAAAAAGCATTGGAAAATCTATTTAACCATAATAAATATAAATATATAATGGTGTATTGAAAATGAAGAATAAATTCAAATTTATTTCAATTCTATTCATACTATTTTTCATATCAATCTCATTCGTATCGGCGAGTGATTTTGATAACGAAACTATGAATCTAGCAGATAAGGACATTATCAGTGCCAATACTGATTATAAGAGTTTTACAGAATTACAAACTACACTAAACAATGCTGATGAGGGAGACATAATTATATTGAACGACAGCTACATAAATGATGTCTATTCTCATGCATATACACTGAACATTAACAAAGCCATTACTTTAGACGGTAATGGAAACACATTAGACGGTAACCAGATGGCAAGAATACTGAATGTCAACACAGACAACGTTGTTCTGAAAAACATAATATTCATCAACGGTAAGGATGACAACAGCGGAGCAATATCCTGGGGAGGAAATGGCGGAACTATAGACAGCTGTACATTCAGGGACAACACCGCAACATTATATGTCGGCGGAGCAGTGACATTTAACGGAAATGACGGCACAATCACAAACTCCAAATTCATCAACAACACCGCACCGAGCAGTGGCGGAGCTGTGCGTATCAACGGTGACAACTACATGATTGCAAACAATGAATTTGAAAGAAACTCAGCATACAATCTTGGTGGAGCAATGATTGTACTCGGTAACTGCCACAACATCACAAATAACATATTCACATCCAACTTTGCTAACAGCAGCGGTGGGGGATTGCGTATTGAAGGAAACAACTCCACAATAACGAACAACGTCTTCGACAGAAATGTTGCTCAGGTCAATTTGGGCGGTGCAATGATTTCTCTTGGTAACAATACCTACATTGCAGGTAACACCTACACAAACAACATTGCCGGAAGAGACGGGGGAGCAATCGATTTGGAAGGATATGTTATAAGTGAAACAGAAAGTATTCACGGATCAAACAATACTGTAATCAACAACACTTTCACAAACAATTCAGCTACCTACGGTGGTGGAATCAGTTTATACTGTAAGGAAACCTACATTATTGATAACATATTTAATGACAATTATGCATCCGAGCTTGGTGGAGCTCTAAGATGGGCCGGAGGAACTTCCACTTACGGAATCATTGTCAACAACACTTTCACAGACAACTCTGCAGACGTCAGTGGAGGAGCAATCTTTGCATCATTGAACAAAGCCACAATCAGCGGAAACACTTTCACAAATCATGTTTCAACCAACAAAAATGAACAGAGCGGCGGATCAGGCGGTACTATAACCATCCACGGATATGACAACATTATTACGGATAACGAATTTACAAACAGCACTGCGACAAGAAGCGGTGGTGCAATATATACTGAAGGAAGAAACGCTACTGTATCAAACAATAAATTCAAAGACACAAAAGCAGCAATTACCGGTGGAGCAATCTATGCTGAAGGAGATTCTGCAAAAATCATCGGAAATGATTTTGATACCACAACCATAACAAGCGACAATGGTGGTGCAATACGCCTTATCGGTAATGATGCGACAATAAGTGAAAACACCGTCAAAAATGCAAAAGCGCAAGGAAGCGGTGGAGCATTCTATCTGGATGGAAATTCACTGACTGTTTCAAACAACAATATTGACGGGTCTGCTGTAAACGGCGCAAGCGGTGGAGCAATCACCATCAACGGTAATGACAATAAGATTGAGAAAAATACCTTAACAAATACTCAGTCAAATCGTATTGGTGGAGCAATTTACTCAACCGGAAACAGTACAAACATCAATGGAAACATTTTCAAAAATACTGAAGCTGCAACAAACGGTGGAGCAATCTACTCAACAGGAAATGCTGCCGCAATAACAGGAAATGAATTTGAAAATTCCAAAGGACAATATGGCGGAGCAATCTACATACCAGGTTCCGATGCCACCATAGACAACAACAAATTCACAAACAACACTGCTACAACAAGCGGTGGGGCAATTTACGCTACAGAAAAAATCACGATTACAAACAATGAATTCAATGAAAACACCGCTACCTCAAATATGGGTGGAGCAATCAATTCAAACGGTGCTAACAGCGTAATTAGTGACAATACATTCAAAGGCAACACTGCCAACACTGGTGCTGCAATCGCATCCAACGGAAAGGAAACCCAAATAAAAGGCAACATATTTGAAAACAACCAGGCCAGCAGTAACGGTGGAGCAATAAGATTAGCAGCAGACAGCCAAGTAATTGATGACAACACATTTAAAGGAAATGTCGCTAAAGGTTTCGGTGCTGCAATCACTTCCAGCGGAAAGGAAATGCAAATTACAAACAACATATTTGAAAGTAATGACGCTAGCGGTAACGGTGGAGCAATAAGATTGGACAGTGGAGACAAAAGCGTTTTAGCCAACAACACATTCAAATTCAATACCGCAACAGGATTTGGTGCTGCAGCATATGTTCAAGGTGCTAATGTGACAGCTTCAGGAAACATTTTCACCAACAACAGTGCTGGAAGCGGTGTAAATGGTGGAGCACTAAGATGGAACGGTGATGATGCAAAAATTACCGGCAACACATTTAAAGGAAATACCGCAAACAGTGGTACTGCAATATGGGGTAATGGTGCCAATGCAGAAGTTACCGCAAACAAGATGATCAACAGTAAATCAGGAGACAATTCCATAAGATGGACTGGAGATAACCAAAACATCAAGGACAATATCTACACAGATTTTGATCCTGAAACAACACTTGTTATGAAGGATATAACTACCACTTATGGCGAATCCGCTAAATTAATAGCCACATTAACAAATAACGGTAATGTACTCGCCGGAAAATCCGTTACAATCACATTAAATGATAATGAAATTACTGCAACAACCGATTCTAAAGGTCAAGCAAGCGTTGACCTTAAGGATTTCAATACAGGAGAATACAAAGCAACTGCAAAATTCAAAGGCGACAGTGAATACAGTCCTTCAACTGCAACCGCAACCGCAACAATCAACAAAGCTCCAACACAAACAGATTTAACTTTAGATAAAGAGTTATACGCTGGAGACAGCATAATATTAACCGCTACTGTTAATGTAACTGAAGGAAATGTCACATTCTTTGTAGGTTCAGAATCCAGAACTTTACAATTGGTAAACGGTACAGCAACATTATCCATACCTGGTGGATTTATTGCAGGAACATATGATATTACTGCAACATATAACGGAGGAAGCAACTATCTAAACAGTTCCGATAACGGACAGTTAACAGTGAAAATGAATCCTACTTCAATAAACACATCTGATGTCACAGTCTATTCAGGAGGATCTGGGGAAGTTGTATTCACATTAGTTGACCACAACAATACTGCAATAGTGCAGGCCCCTATTGTTGTTTCATCTCCAAATCAGAACACTACATTAATAACTGATTCAGAAGGTAAAGTGAAATTCCCTCTTGAAAAACTTGAAGTGGGCACTTATCAGATAACTGCTGTTTATGCAGGTCTTGATGAAGTCTATCTCAATTCCACTGCCACTGCAACAGCCATTATTAAATCAACCATCGAATCAGACGATTTAACTGCAGATTACGGTAATGTTACATACAGTGCAAAATTCCTGGATTCTGAAGGAAAAGCTTTGGCAAAAGGAACCTATGTTTCATTTACCATTGTCGATGACGGATACAGAGCTCAGGTTGATGAAAACGGAATAGCTACAGTGACTATTGATAAAAACCATGGAAAATACACAATTACAAACATCAACACACAGACAGGTGAAGTGACTGAAAACAGCATCACAATCAACCAGGTTGCTACACAGACCACACTGACCGGTGCTGAAGACACACTACCTGGAAGAAACGTTACATTAACAGCTGAAGTCAACGCAACAGAGGGTATCGTAACATTTATCGTAAACAACGAAAGAACAGTTGTTAATTTAACTGATGGAAAAGCAACATTAACATTAAACAATGTTACCGAAGGAAAATACAGCGTGACTGCGCTATATTCAGATGAAAACGACAACTACCTCACAAGTCAGTCAGAAGCAAGCTTTAATGTGGAAAAATTAACTACAGAACTAAGTCTTGAAAACATAACAATCGATTACGGTGAAACTGCAAAATTAATAGCTACATTAACAAATAACGGTACTGCATTGGCCGGAAAAACTGTCACAATCACTTTCAACAACAAAGAAACCAATGCAACAACAGACGCTAAAGGTCAGGTGAGCATTGACATCAAAGATTTGAATGCTGATACATACACTGCAAGTGCAAAATTCAATGAAGACCTTGAATACAAATCATCCGATGCAACTGCAACAGTGACAATCAAACAGGTAGCAACACAGACCACACTAACAGGCGCTGAAGACACACTGCCTGGAAGAAACATGACATTAACTGCTGAAGTCAATGCAACTGAAGGTATCGTAACATTCAACGTCAACGGTAACGAAACTGCAGTTAATCTGACTGATGGTAAAGCAACACTCACTTTAAACAACGTTACCGAAGGAAACTACACAGTAACTTCAACATACACAGATGAAAACAACAACTACCTAACAAGCAAAGCAAATGCAAGCTTTGAAGTTGGAAGAATCACAACCAAACTAAGTCTTGAAAACGTAACAATTGACTACAGTGAAACCGCAAAATTAGTTGCAACTTTAACCTACAACGGTAAGGCATTTGCTGGAAGAAATGTTACAATTGCATTCAACGGTAACGAAACAACAGCTGCAACTGATGCAAACGGTCAAGTAAGCATTGACATAAAAGACATCAATGCAGACACATACCCTGCAACTGCAACATTTGAAGGTGACAATGACTACAAGCCGTCAGATGCAACAGCAACCGTGACAATCAAACAGGTAGCAACACAAACCACATTAACAGGTGCTGAAGACACACTACCTGGACGCAACGTAACACTAACAGCAGAAATCAACACAAACGAAGGAATCATAATCTTCAAAATAAACGATAAAGAAACACCAGTAAACATAACAAACAACAAAGCAACACTGACAATCGAA
>NZ_JAZUMY010000033.1:0-45218 GCF_045603845.1 Methanobrevibacter sp. | reverse complement strand
TGTTATTTTGAATGTGACTAAGGTTGTTAATGAGTCAATTGTTTATGTTGGTGATGTTGTAAGGTTTAATATTACTGTGAATAATACTGGTTCTGCTAATGCGACTGGTGTTAATATTACGGATAGTTTAAATTCTGCTTTTGAGTTTGTTAATGCTTCTGGTAATGTTAAAGCAGATGTTAATAATGTTGTTGTTTGGAATAATCTTAAGATTGTCAATGGCACTTCTGTTACTGTTTGGGTTGAAGTCAGGGTAAAAACCAACGGAACGTTCACTAATGTTGCTGTTGCTAAAGCCAATGAGAATACGACTACATTTGAGAATGAGACTGATGTTACTGTTAAACCTGTTGTTAACTTGACTGTTGTCAAATCTTCTGATGTTGTTGGTAATGCCAGTGTCGGTGATTTGGTTAATTATACTATTACTGTGACTAACAATGGTCCTTCTAATGCTACTATGGTTAATATTACTGATAAACTCGACTCTTCATTTGAATATATTAATTCTACTGGTAATATTCGTCCTGTTAATGGTGTTATCACATGGAATATTTCCAAGATTGTTAATGGTACATCCGTCAGTGTTTGGGTTCAAGTCAGAGTAACTACCAACGGTACTTTCACTAATGTTGCTGTTGCTAAAGCCAAAGAGAATAATACTGAATTTAATAATGAAACTAACATTACTGTAAAACCGGTTACTAATTTGGACATTATCAAATCTTCAAATGCTTCCTATGGTAAAAATGCCAGTGTTGGCGATTTTGTTGAATTCAATATTACTGTAATCAACAGAGGTCCTTCCAATGCCACTAACATCAACATTACTGATGTATTAAATCCTGCATTTGAATTCCATAATGCTACAGGTAACTACACCAGAAATAATCAGAATATAGTTTGGAATATTGGAAAATTAAACAAAGGGGAAAATGTCACTGTTCATTTAATAGCTGTAGCGAAAAATAACGGATACTATGAAAACGTGGCTGTTGTTAATTCAACAGAAAATCCTACAGGAAATTCAAGCAAAACAATCGTTGTCATTGAACCTGCTGTTAATATCACAATGATTAAGAAGTCCAATCTAACAGATAATGCTCATGTTGGCGATTTGGTCAATTTCACAATTGAAATAACAAATAATGGTCCTTCTAAAGCTACAGACGTTAATATCACTGATAGTTTGCCAAACGGTTTAGTATATGTTGATTCTGGAAACAATATAACAGGCAATAAAGGACAATATTCAAAAATCAACGGCATCGAAAGCATTGAATGGAATATCGGTAATTTAACTAAAGGATCCAAGGCTCTTGTTTGGGTCATTGTTAACGTGACTACTAACGGCACATTTACAAATGTTGCAGGCGTCACTTCAAACGAAAACAAAACAGGAACATCAAATGAAACAAACATTACCGTTGACCCTGTTGTTAATCTGACTGTTGTTAAATATTCGAATGTTATCGGAAATGTCAGTGTCGGTGATTTGGTAAACTTCACTATTGTTGTTACGAATTATGGTCCAAGTAATGCTACAATGGTCAATATTACTGATGAGCTTAATTCAGCATTTGAATTTGTCAATGCATCCGGAAATGTTAGGGCGGATGAGAATAATGTTGTTAAATGGATTATTCCTAAGATTGTAAGCGGCAATAGCACTTCAGTATGGGTTCAAGTCAGAGTTAAAGCTAACGGCACATTTACTAATGTTGCAGTTGTCAAATCTAGGGAGAACAGCACTCCATCTGAAAACAGAACAAATATCAGTGCTGATCCTATTGTTAATTTGGTTGTGAACAAGACTGTCAATGCCACTAACGTTATCGTTGGTGATTTGGTTGAATTCACTATTAACGTGACTAATAATGGTCCTTCCAATGCTACTTTGGTTAATATTACTGATAGGCTTGATTCTGCATTTGAGTTTATTGCTGAGTTGAATCCGGGTGTTACTTATGCTAATGGTGTTGTATCCTGGACTATCAATAAGATTAATGTCAATGAAACAGCTTCTGTTGTGTTGAAGGTTCGTGTTGTTAAAGAAGGTAATTTCAGCAATGTTGCTAGTGTTGTTTCTCATGAAAATGATACAGTGACTAACGGTTCCAGTGAGAATGTAACAGCAGGAACTGTTATTTTGAATGTGACTAAAATCGGTAATGCGTCAATTGTTAATGTTGGTGATGTTGTCAGGTTTAATATTACTGTGAATAATACTGGTTCTGCCAATGCTACTGGTGTTAATGTTACTGATGTGTTAAATCCTGCATTTGAGTTTGTTAATGCGTCAGGTAATGTTAAAGCAGATGTTAATAATGTTGTTGTTTGGAATAACCTTAATATTGTCAACGGTACTTCTGTTACTCTTTGGGTTGAAGTTAGGGTAAAAACTAACGGTACATTTACTAATGTTGCTGCTGCTAAAGCCAATGAGAATACGACTACATTTGAGAATGAAACGGATGTTACTGTTAAACCTGTTGTTAACTTGACTGTTGTCAAGACTTCTGATGTTGTTGGTAATGCCAGTGTCGGTGATTTGGTCAATTATACCATTACTGTGACTAACAATGGTCCAGGTAATGCTACTATGGTTAATATTACTGATAAACTCGACTCTTCATTCGAATATATTAATTCTACAGGTAATGTTCGCCCTGTTAATGGTGTTATCACATGGAATATTACCAAGATTGTTAATGGCACATCCGTTAGTGTTTGGGTTCAAGTCAGAGTGACTGCTAATGGAACATTTACTAATGTTGCTGTTGCTAAAGCTAAAGAGAATGATACTGAATTTAATAATGAAACTAACATTACTGTTAATCCTGTTGTTAATTTGGCTGTGAACAAGACAGTTAATGCTACGAATGTCATTGTTGGTGATTTGGTTGAATTCACTATTAACGTGACTAATAATGGTCCTTCTAATGCTACTTTGGTTAATATTACTGATAGGCTTGATTCTGCATTTGAGTTTATTGGTGATTTGAATCCGGGTGTTACTTATGCTAATGGTGTTGTATCCTGGACTATTGATAGAATTAATGTCAATGAAACAGCTTCTGTTGTGTTGGTTGTTCGTGTTGTTAAAGAGGGTAATTTCAGCAATGTTGCTAGTGTTGTTTCCCGTGAGAATGATACTGTGACTAACGGTTCCAGTGAGAATGTAACGGCAGGAACTGTTATTTTGAATGTGACTAAAATAGGTAATGAGTCAATTGTTAATGTTGGTGATGTTGTAAGGTTTAATATTACTGTGAATAATACTGGTTCTGCCAATGCGACTGGCGTTAATATTACGGATAGTTTAAATTCAGCATTTGAGTTTGTAAATGCTTCTGGTAATGTTAAAGCAAATAGCAGTAATGTTGTTGTTTGGAAAAATCTTAAGATTGTCAACGGTACTTCTGTTACTGTTTGGGTTGAAGTTAGGGTTAAAACAAATGGAACATTCACTAATGTGGCCACTGCTAAGGCCAATGAGAATAAGACCGCATTTGAAAATGAAACAAACATTACGGTTAATCCTGTTGTCAATCTGACTGTTGTCAAGTCTTCTGATGTTGTTGGTAATGTCAGTGTCGGTGATTTGGTCAATTATACAATTACTGTGACTAATAATGGTCCAAGTAATGCTACAATGGTCAATATTACTGATGAGCTTAATTCTGCATTCGAATTTGTAAATGCATCTGGAAATGCAAAAGCAGATGAGAATAATGTTGTTAAATGGATTATTCCTAAGATTGTAAGCGGCAATAGCACTTCAGTATGGGTTCAAGTTAGAGTTAAAGCTAACGGTACATTCACTAATCTTGCTGTTGTCGAATCTAGGGAGAACAGTACTCCATCTGAAAACGGAACAAACATTACTGTTGATCCTGTTGTTAATTTGGCTGTGAATAAGACTGTTAATGCTACGAATGTTATTGTTGGTGATCTGGTCAAATTCATTATTAATGTGACTAATAATGGTCCTTCCGATGCTACTTTGGTTAATATTACTGATAGGCTTGATTCTGCATTTGAGTTTATTGCTGAGTTGAATCCGGGTGTTACTTATGCTAATGGTGTTGTATCTTGGAATATCAAAAAGATTAATGTCAATGAAACAGCTTCTGTTGAGTTAGTTGTTCGTGTTGTTAAAGAGGGTAATTTCAGCAATGTTGCAAGCGTTGTCTCTCATGAAAATGATACTGTGACTAACGGTTCCAGTGAGAATGTAACGGCAGGAACTGTTATTTTGAATGTGACTAAAATCGCTAATGAGTCAATTGTTAATGTTGGTGATGTTGTCAGGTTTGATATTGTTGTGAATAATACTGGTTCTGCTAATGCTACTGGCGTTAATGTTACTGATGTGTTAAATTCTGTATTTGAGTTTGTTAATGCGTCTGGTGATGTTAAAGCGGATGTTAATAATGTTGTTGTTTGGAGTAACCTTAATATCGTTAATGGTAGTTCTGTTACTGTTTGGGTTGAAGTTAGGGTTAAAGCTAACGGTACATTCACTAATGTGGCTACTGCTGTTGCAAACGAGAATAAAACAACGTTTGAAAATGAAACAAACATTACTGTTGATCCTGTTGTTAATTTGTCTGTGAACAAGACTGTTAATGCTACGAATGTCATTGTTGGTGATCTGGTCAAGTTCACTATTAACGTGACTAATAATGGTCCTTCTAATGCTACTATGGTTAATATTACTGATAGGCTTGATTCTGCATTTGAATTTATTGATAATTTGAATCCTGACGCTAGTTATGCTAATGGTGTTGTATCATGGACTATCAATAAGATTAATGTCAATGAAACAGCTTCAGTTGTGTTAACTGTTCGTGTTGTTAAAGAGGGTAATTTCAGCAATGTTGCAAGCGTTGTCTCTCATGAGAATGATGCTGAAACCAATGGCTCCAGTGAGAATGTTACTGCAGGAACTGTTATTTTAAACATTACTAAGTCTGCTAATGCTTCTGTTGTTAATGTTGGTGATGTTGTCAGGTTTGATATTGTTGTGAATAATACTGGTTCTGCTAATGCTACTGGCGTTAATGTTACTGATGTGTTAAATTCTGTATTTGAGTTTGTTAATGCGTCTGGAGATGTTAAAGCGGATGTTAATAATGTTGTTGTTTGGAGTAACCTTAATATCGTTAATGGTAGTTCTGTTACTGTTTGGGTTGAAGTTAGGGTTAAAGCTAACGGAACATTTACTAATGTGGCTTCTGCTGTTGCAAACGAGAATAAAACTACATTTGAGAATGGAACTAATATTACTGTTAATCCTGTTGTTAATTTGGCTGTGAATAAGACTGTTAATGCTACGAATGTCACTGTTGGTGATTTGGTCAAATTTACCATTAATGTGACTAATAATGGTCCTTCCAATGCTACTGGTGTTAATATTACTGATAAATTAGATTCAGCATTTGAGTTTATTGCTGAGTTGAATCCTGGTGTTAATTATGCTAATGGTGTTGTATCCTGGACTATCAATAAAATCAATGTTAATGGAACAGCTTCTGTTGAGTTAACTGTTCGTGTTGTTAAAGAGGGTAATTTCAGTAATGTTGCATTTGCTAAGTCTAATGAGAATGATACTGAAACCAATGGCTCCAGTGAAAACGTAACTGTAAACAAGGCTCCTTCATTCGTCAGTGCTGAGGATGTAAACGTGACTTATGGTGAAGCAATCATAATTCCTGTTGTCAGTGAAAATGCCACTGGTGTAATCTATCAAATCATCAATACTGAAGGAAAAGTAGTCGCAAACGGCACTATTGGCATTGGTGAAAATATCACAGGCCTTGATTTACCTGCAGGAGATTATGTGGTAAATTTAACCACAATGGTTGATGCAAATCACACTGTTGCAAATAACGCTTCCAAATTGACAGTCAATAAGGCAATTCCTCCAATGGATATTACTCCGGTAAATATCACTTATGGAGACAATGAAACAATTATCATAGAATTGCCTGAAAATGCGACAGGCACTGTCAATATAACTGTTGGAAATAAAACATTTGTGGATATTCCTGTTGAAAACGGAACTGTCAACATTACTGTTCCTGATTTGCCTGCCGGAAACTACACTGTCGATGTGACTTACAGCGGAAATGAGAATTACACTTCAACCAACGGATCAGAACCTTTCAATGTCAAAAAGGTTGATACTCCAATTGACCTGGATACCCAGAATATTTTCTATGGTGATGTGGAAGTGATTGTCGTAACATTGCCTGAAGACGTAACTGGCACTGTAAATATCACAGTCGGCGATAAAACATATGAAAACGTTCCAGTCAACAACGGCAAGGCTGAATTGCCTATTGATGACTTGGGCGGAGGAACATATCCTGTTGAAGTGGTCTATGGCGGAGACAATAACCATAACGGAAATTCAACTACAGGTTCATTTGTCGTATCTCCTGTAAAACCGATAATCACAATAGAAGTTGAAGACATCTGGGTTGGAGAAGTTGAAATCTTAAACATAACAGTTAATGCACCAGGATCTGTAAACATTACAGTCAACGGCATTACTGTGACTGTTAGTTTAGAAAATGGTGTTGTAACCACTGATGTTTTAGCTGTTGGCATCCATGAAGATTATAATGGAAGGGCAACATGGAACATCATTAACTTGCCTGTTGGTCTTTATCCGGCATTCACTATATATGGCGGTAATGAAAATTACACAAGTGTCAATACAAGTGATGTATTTAGAGTAAGGGCTTTACCAACTTCACTAGATATCACAACACATGACATTTACGTTGGTGAAGATGAAAGCATTCAGGTACTTGTAAACTACACTGATGCAAAAGGCAATATCACAATAACCGTTGACGGCAGAAATTACACTTCACCTGTTGAAAACGGAAAAGCCCAATTCACAGTTCCTGGCCTTAAAGCCGGTGAATATGACGTTGAAGCTTATTACAGTGGTGACGATAAATACCTGCCTTCAAACGCTACTGGTGAGTTCAAAGTATCCAAATTTACCCCTACAATCAACACTGAAGCTCCGGATATTAAAGTCGGCGAAGATGGTGTAATCACTGTAACGGTTCCAAGCGATGCGACAGGTACAATAACAATTGTAGTTGAAGGAAAAGAATATACTGCCACTATCGATAATGGAAAAGCAATATTTGTTGTTCCTGGATTAAGCGAAGGCACACATGAAATAAAAGTTTATTATTCAGGTGATGATAAATATAATCCTATAGACGGTATAGGTAGTATCAGGGTCCTGCCATTAGATAAGAATAAAACATCTCCGGATGCCATTCCTTCTAAAGGCGTTGACTTAACAAGTTACCCAACAGGTAACCCTATACTAGTAATGTTATTGGTTATGATGTTAATTGGATCAACTGCAATTAGAAGATTTAAAAAATAATTAAATAATCCTTCTTTGGATTATTTTTTTCTTATTTTTTTCATTAATCATATACTAATAAGGAGATTAACTATGAAAACGATTGTGATTAATGCAAGTCCAAGGAAGAAATGGAACACCGCAGAAATCATGCAGGCTGCCCAAAAGGGAGCCGAATCTGTTGGTGCCGAAACGGAATACATTAATTTATATGATTTGGCTTTTAAAGGATGTAGAAGTTGTCTTGTATGCAAAATGCAGGATAAAACCAAAGGAAAATGCTACTGGAAAGATGACCTGGCTCCGTTAATTGAAAAGATTTTTGATGCGGATGCATTGCTTATAGGAACTCCGATTTATTTTGGAGAGCCTACAAGCGAATTTCGGGCATTGGTTGAAAGATTAATCTTTTGTATTCTGTCCTATGATGACGGGTCCAGTTATTTCACTGGAAAGGTCAATGTGGGGCTCTTTTATACAATGAATGCTCCATTTGATTTCTTTGCAAATAATATGAAGGACAATCTGGCAAAAACGGAATATCTATTTAATTTTTTAAATGGGGAAGTTGTTTCCTATCCTGTTTGCGATACTCTGCAGGTTTCCAAATACTCCAAGTACAACATGGCAGGATTCAGCGAAGAGGCCAAACAGAAACAGTATGTACTGCAGTTTCCAAAAGATTTGGAAAAGGCATTTGAAATAGGTGCTCAGTTAAGCAAGTGATTATTATGAGTGATTTTGAAACGATAATTAATACAAGAAGAAGTATCCGTGTATATGAAGATAAACAAGTCAGTGATGAAGATATTTTAAAAATCCTAAAAGCGGGAATGCAGGCTCCTGGTTCCAGATTAGGTTCTGAGCCATGGGAATTTGTTGTTATTAAAAACAAAGATACTCTGGAGAAATTAGCTGAAATCAAACCTAGAGTCAAAACTGCTCCTGTAGCAATTTTGCTTGTGGCAAATATTGAAAGGGCATTTTATAAGCTTCACTGGCAACAGGACATGTCCGCAGCTGCAGAAAACATGCTTCTTGAAGCAGTAAACCTTGGTTTAGGCGGTCTCTGGAATGGTGTAGCGCCGACCGAAGAGACAATGGAGAAAGTTGCAGAATTATTTGGTCTTGACAATGAAAACCAAAAGCCGTTCTGTGTAATAACATTGGGCTATCCTGCCGATGGCTGGGAAAACAAATTCATGGACAAGTTTGATGAAGAGAGAATCCACTATGAAAAATACTGAATATGATTTTGAAAGCGTTATAGATAGAAATAACACAAACTGCCTTAAATGGGACTTATTTAACGATGATCTGCCTATGTGGGTAGCAGATATGGATTTTAAGGTTGCTCCGCCAATTCAGGAAGCAATCTTAAAAAGGGCAAATCATCCGGTTTACGGGTATAATATTGTTCCTGATGAGTTATTTGAAGCTTACATCAGCTGGTGGGATTCAAGATATGACTTTAGGATGTCCCGTGAAGACATGCTCTATTCAATAGGCGTAATGCCTTCAATTTCATCAATGATAAGATGTCTGACTGATATTGGGGATGAAATACTGATTCAGTCCCCAGTTTATCATGTGTTTTTCTATGTGATTGAAGATAATGACAGAAAAGTCCTTGAAAATGAGCTGATTTATGAAAACGGTGAATATAGAATAGATTTTGATGATTTGGATGAGAAACTCACAAAAGTTAAACTGATGATTTTGTGCAATCCTCACAATCCAATCGGAAAAATCTGGTCAAAAGAGGATTTGGCTCGAATTGGTGAGTTATGTAAAAAACATAATGTTGTATTGATATCAGATGAAATCCACTGTGATTTAACAGATCCCGGAGTCAGTTACAATCCTTTTGAAATGTCATCAGACTGGAAAAATGTCATAACATGTCTTTCCCCTTCAAAATCATTTAATGTTGCAGGTTTTCAAAGCTCAATTGTCCACACAAAAAATAATGAACTTCTTGAAAAGATAAAAACTCAGATGCATGTTGACAATTCAGATGCCTGTAATGTGTTTGCAGCAAGTGCTGTAATGGCAGCTTACAATGAGTCTGGTGAATGGCTGGATGAGCTAAAAGAGGTTTTATATAAAAATAAACAAATTGTAGAGGATTATCTGGCAAATGAATTGCCTATAATAAAACTGGTTCCTTCAGATGCGACTTATTTGCTATGGTTGGACTGTTCGGCTTTAAATGTTCCCTCAAAAGTCTTAAGCGGTTTTTTAAGAGATAATCAAGGATTATTTTTATCTGCAGGAATTGATTTTGGCCAATGCGGTGACAACTTCCTGAGGATGAATATAGCTTGTCCTGAAAAGTTATTGGCTGAAGGATTAGGTAGGCTTAAGGCAGGAATAACTGCTTTGACAATAATTAAAGGGTGAAAAAAATGTCTGATGTATCATTTAGATTTGCTAGCGAAAATGATTGTGGATTGATTTTGGAATTCATTAATGGTTTAGCAGTATATGAAAAATTGGAAGATGAGGTTGTTGCAACTGAAGAAGTCTTAAAAGAATGGTTATTTGATAAAAACGCTGCTGAAGTCATTTTTGCAATGGAAGGTGATGTCGAAGTGGGATTTGCATTGTTTTTCCATAACTTTTCCACATTTCTCGGAAAAGCAGGAATATATCTTGAAGATTTGTATGTGAAACCTGAATTCAGATCAAAAGGTTATGGCAAAGCATTAATTAAAAAATTAGCCCAAATTGCAGTTGAAAGGGATTGTGGACGTTTTGAATGGTCATGCCTTGACTGGAACCAGCCAAGTATTGACTTTTACCTGTCTTTAGGTGCTGTTCCTATGGAAGGATGGACTGTTTATAGGGTTTCTGGAGAAACATTAAATGATTTGGCCAAATAATTAATGGTTGTCAATAAAATCCTGTATCAACCAATCGGATATGCTGATATCGGAATCATATCTGATTATTTCATCTTTTTTAAACCATTTTGCTTTAAGTATTTCATCACCGTCAACTTTAATGTCACCGGATTCATATTCCGCTTCAAATGCAAGCATCAGTGAATTCGGAAAGGGCCAGGATTGGCTTTTCTTATATTTCAGGTTTTTGATTTTGATTCCAACCTCTTCTTTGACTTCCCTGTGGACAGCTTCTTCAATGGATTCGCCAGGTTCCACAAATCCTGCAATCAGTGCATACCTGATGCTGTCATGGTATGAATGCTTGGCCATCAGCAGTTCATCATTTTTTCTAATGGCCACAATAATTGCAGGAGCGATGCGGGGATAGTGAACCTGACCGCAGGAAGGGCATTTTAACATCATGTCCTTTTCATCTACTTCAGTCTTGGTTCCACATCTTCCACAATACTGATGTGATATATACCAATCGTTTACAAGAACTGCTTTTGTACCCATTAAATATAGGTCCCTGTTGAATTCATAGACTTGTCTTAAATCAAAACCTTCTTTGAAATTAGCATTAGCCACAAAACAGTCCTTATTTTTGTATTTTCCAATGTACAGTGAAAAATTAATGTCTAAATCACTAATATCTCTAATTAACTCTTTTTTTTCAAGATATAACTCTCTGTTTTCATTAAAGATAAAATAATAAGCATCATCACTAGTGTATGTGTCGCTGAAATCAATTTCATAATCTTCATAAACGGATTTTTCAATCATGATAATACTTTGTTTTTCTTCAAATTAATGGTTACCATTTCTAAACTTAATCTTTATATTAAAGAAATTACATAATCTATACTGGTGATATTATGGTATCAGAAAATATGGAAAAAGCATTAAATGCTCAATTAAACGCTGAAATTTATTCAGGATATTTATACTTATCCATGGCAGCTTATTTTGAAGACGAAGACTTAGCAGGATTTGCTAACTGGATGAGAGTACAGGCAGAAGAAGAATTGGAACATGGAATGAAATTTTACGATTACATTATCAGAAGAGGAGCTTCTGTAACTTTAACTGATATTGAAGGACCTCAAACCGAATGGGATCCTCCTTTAGCAGCATTTGAACATGTTTTAGAACATGAGAAAAAAGTGTCCGGCTTAATCAACGACTTAGTCAATTTGGCTATTGAAGAAAAAGACCACGCAACCAACAACTTCCTCCAATGGTTTGTTGAAGAACAGGTTGAAGAAGAAGAAAACGCAATGGAATTAGTCGCTAAAGCTAAATTTGCAGACGGCGACAACAGATTGATGTATGAATTGAACAAAGAATTAGGTGGACGCGCACCATCCGAAGACTAGATTTATCTAGTCCTATTTTTTTTATTTTTGGAGATTTTACCATGAATTATCCTGAAGGCCCTACAACTGAAGCTAAAGTTAACTCAAAAGATTATGACTCCGAATTACTTGGAAAAAATGACTTAGGTAGTGTATATATTCATGGTCCTTTCGGCAATTCGGATTCCAATATTAAAATTGCATATCTCATTGGAATGCATCCGCTTGAAAGCAAGTCTCACAGGGCACTGTTTGAAGAGTTAACTGCTTGTGAAAGCTTAAACTACTGCTATTATCTCTACAATATTGAAGTTGACAATCCAGACAGTGAAAGCGAAGGCCGTTTGGAAGGTCAGCTTTTGGCTCAGGAATTTGTCAAGGATGAAATTATTAACAATAAATATGATTTATTTATGGATATTCACTCCAATAGGGGATCCAATGGTCCTGGTGAGTATAAGATTACCAACTTTGTCTTTGCACCCGGCTTTGATGAAAAGTCAACGGAATATGTCAATGAACTGATTAATCTGATAGATGGAGTTGTCTATTATGAGCCGGAATTCCGCTCAAGTCCATCATTTATTACAGAACCTACGGCAAAAGCTGGAATTCCTACAATTGTCTATGAATGCTATTCATATGAACCGATGGAAGTTTCACGAAAACTTGCTGGTGAACTGGTTAACTGTGTTGATAATCTGATATTTTAAATATATCTTTAGATAGATAGTAATCCATGGAAAGAAAGCAAGTATTTTACCTATCAGTTATTTTTTTGATGGTAATTGATATTCTATTTTTAATATATATCACATTTTCTGATGTTTCTTTAACTTTAAGATATTCTGTTCTTGCTTTTGATTTCATATTGTGTATTGTACTGTGGATTGAGTTCATTTACAGTTATATTAATTCTGATGACAAAAAACAGTACATGAAGGATAATTCCTTAAGCATTTTGGGAATGCTTCCGTTTGATTTCATTTTCCTCAGGGCATTGAGATTAATCAAATTAATACAATTCATCAAACTGTTTGTTCTTGCCCGTGACACCCAAAAGGCATTTTCAAAGTTTTTGCGAACAACATATCTGGATAAAATCATATTTATAGCAATTCTGTTTGTTTTCACCGTAACATTGCTTGTAAGACTCTTGGATCCTACTATCCATGACTTAAACACTGCACTGTGGTATGTTGTCGTATCAATTACAAGCACAGGATATGGTGATGTTGTTCCGGTTTCCACTTCAGGCAGAATTATCGGCATAGTCGCAATGATTGGTGGAATACTTATTTTTTCAACAGTGACTGCCGTTATTTCATCAATATATGTATCAAGAATCAGCAGAAGCAGTCACAATGATTTGGAATCAAAGATTGATGATTTGACTATGGAAATTAAGGTTTTAAATGAAAAAATAGATGAGCTAAAAAATAAGGATGAAGAAGTCTAAAGGTTGTAAACTTCTTCGCTAGGTACAAGTGTTACGTTATTTTCCTGAAGCACTTTAATCAGGTTGTCTATATCGTCTGCATGAAGCAGTAAAATAGCTTTATTCGCTTTGTCATGTGAAAATGCATATAGATACTCCAGATCGATATTGTTGTTTTTAATGATTTTCAAAACGCTTGTAAGACCGCCCGGTGTGTCATTCATTTCAACACCGATGATTTCAGTCATCTTTACAAGGAAATTATTCTGTTCAAGTGCTTCCTTTCCTTTTTCAGGGTCATCCACTACAAGTCTTAATATGCCGAATTCAGAAGTGTCCGCCATGCACATTGCCCTGATGTTGACGTCTGCAAAGGTGAGGACTTCCAAAGGTTTTGAAAGGCTTCCCATTCTGTTCTGTAAAAATATTGACAATTGTTTGATTTTCATTTTCTCTCCCCTTTAATGTAAGTTTCTCTCATCAATAACTCTTTTTGCTTTTCCTTCAAATCTCGGTAAGGTTTTTGGTTCAACTAGAGTTACTTTTACTCTGATACCTGTTTCATTTTCAATGTATTTTCCAATTTTCTGCTGAACTGCCATCATTTCTTTAACGCCGTCGAAGAAAATGTCCTGTGACGCTTCGACTTTAACTTCGATTTCATCCAAGGTTCCAGGTCTTGTAACTATAATTAAATAATGAGGCTCTACATCGCCTGCCTTAAGCAATGCTTTTTCTATTTGTGATGGGAATATAGCTACTCCTTTGACCTTAATCATGTCATCTGATCTTCCTGTGATTCTGCTCATTCTTGCATGGGTTCTTCCGCATTTACATTTTTCACGTGTGATTTTGGTCAAATCTTTTGTTCTGAACCTGATTACCGGCATTCCTTCTCTTTCCAGATTGGTTAAGACAAGCTCACCTGGAGTGTTTTCTCCAAGGACTCTTTCGGTTTTCGGATCGATTATTTCAGGATAATAGATGTCTTCTGCAATGTGCAGTCCTTCCTGCGCTTCACATTCAACTCCTACACCTGGACCCATAAGTTCGGTCAGTCCGTAAATGTTGTATGCCTTTGCGCCGAATATCTCTTCGACTTTCTGTCTGATTTCTTCGGTCCACATTTCTGCTCCAAATCCGATAGCCTTGATTCCTAATTCTTTTGGGTCAATTCCGTCTTCAAGGGCAACTTCACCTAAATGTATTCCGTATGATGGTGTAAATATGAGACCTGTTGAACCGAAGTCTTTCATGATTTCAATCTGTCTTCTGGTCTGTCCGGTTGAAATTGGGATGATTGCAGCTCCGACTTTATGTGAGCCGTAGTGAACACCGAATCCTCCGGTAAACATTCCATATCCGTGAGTGTTTTGGAGAATATCGTTTTCGCCGATTCCCATCATAGACAGTCCTCTTGCTATTGTTTCTGCCCATGTATCCAAATCCTTTTCGGTGTATCCGGAAACCACTGGCTTTCCGGTGGTACCGGATGATGAGTGCAGTTCCTTGATTTCTTTCATGTCAACTGCAAAGAGTCCAAAAGGATAGCTTTCACGCAAATCGTCCTTTGTAATGAAAGGTAATTTTTCTATGTCTTTTAATGTTTCTATATCTTCAGGATATACTTCTGCTTCACTGTATTTTTTGTTGTAATAGGGAATCTTATCGAATGCTCTTTTTACAGTGCTCTGAAGTTTTTTTAATTGCAATTCTTCAAGGTCTTGCCTTGACATTGTTTCTATTTCTTCGTTCCACATCATGGATTTTGCCTCATTTGATTTAATATATTATTATATTGATTTTAGTTTACCTTATATTTTATCTATAGTAATACTTTTTTTCGATTTTTTATTTAATTAGTAATACTTTAACTAATTTTATATATTACTACTTGTTTATTTAATATATGGCCATCATATGGTTATTAAAATTTACGAGAGGAATTATGAATATGAAAAATAAATTATTGATTTTTTCTATATTTTTATTTTTATTAGTTTTCTCTTCGGGAATTGTTTTTGCTCAAGATTCAAATATTCCTTTAGTTGAAAACGGAGAAGTTTCAGGTGATGTCGAAATTTCTGCAATTAATCCGTTTTCTTCAACTAATGGAGAACTTGTATACGAAATTCCTGAAGGGGTCAGTGAAATCAAATCTGCAAATGTTGTTGTTGCTTCATATTCCGGAAGTGGAGCACCGACATATGGATTGACTACAAATATTTCTTTGAAAACAAATAATGTAACTGATGTTCTGGAGTATGCGAATTTAACATTTTCCGAAAATACCGCAAACAATCCTGTTATTTATCCAATAACCGATTTTACTTCAAAACAGTATTCTGAATATCAAAGTTTAATTAATATAACAGACAAGGTAAAAAGCTTATCCTGTGGGGATAAAATTACAATATCCGTTAATAATACCCGATTAAGCGATTATTCCTTTGACGGAAGAATCAAAATGATTGCACTGATATTTGCTTATGATGATGGTGATGGGGATAAAATTTCCTATTGGCTGAATATTGGTCAGGCATGGACAAAGGAAACCTTAACTACTGTATTTAAAACTCAAGAATTCAATGACAGCTTTGAATCAGTAAGTTTGGACAGTATTGCTCTTTCCAGTTATGATGCTACATATAGATTGAATGGGGAACTATTAACAGACCCTATTCAGGAACAAGGAAGTTATTATATTCGAGATTCATGGGACATAACTGATAATTTCAAATTGTCTCAGGACAACAATTTCACATACACATCTTCTAAAACATCAGCTTACGGTTCCTATAAAGCTGTAGTGCAATTGTTGAAAATTAATTCTCTGGAAAAACCTGTAATTTCCGCTACTGTTGCTCCGCAATATGCAAACACTGTTTTTGCCGGTGTTTACAATACATTAACTATAACAGTTAAAGACGAAAATAAAAAAGTTAACGGCAGTGTTGTTCTTTTAATCGGCGATGAGGAGATTGCTTCCAGTAATTTAAGCATTGATTCCAATGAAAGCGTTAAAATTACTTTGATTGATTTTACCATCAGGCCTATTGATGAGTCAACAGTTAATGGAGCCAATAATACTAAAGTCACTTACACTTTAAACATACTTGATGATAAAGGCAGCATTTTAAATTCCACTAATGTTACTTACAGTGTTTTATATAATGGTAACTTAGGTAAGGATTTTGCTTATCCTGCTTTCAATGCCAGTGTCAATCGTGTTTATAATATCACTGGCGATGTCATTGTTTTAAAACAGGACACTTCTGCTTATATGGGAAGCGCGGTTACCTCTAAAGAATCAATCTTTGAAGTTAACGATTCTGATGTTTTCGAATCTTTGCTTTATGTTTCATATAATTGGGACAAGATTGTTGGAGGGGACTTTAATGCTTGGAATATAACTTTCAATGATGAGATGATTTCTCCTATAGCATCATACCGTGACCAGTCTAATTTAGGAAGTTATGGAAAATATGGTTATGGTCTGGTTGTTTATAATGTGACGGATTTAATCAAATCAGGCAATAATACATTGGTTTTAAATAAAAGTTCAGGGGGTTGTGCTGTTTATCCTGCAAGTCTGATTGTAATGATCGATGATAATCAAAGCGATACTTTTAAATTAGTTTACATTGCTGAAAACGCTGATTTGTTATCCAAGCCTGCCAATATCGAATCAGGATCTTATTCTTTTATGGATGTTGAGGCTGAAAATTGCATTAATTCCACTTTATACGTTTTTGCTGCCGGAGCCCAATCCGGTGAAGGCAATATTGTTGTAAATGAAAATGCCACTTTTGAAAATGTCTGGAACGGAACCACAAGTTCATTAGATTATTATGTTGTCGATATGGCAAATATGACTGAGGACAATAATGTTATTTACTTCCAGGCAACAGGTTCAACAATTTTGGCATTGCATGACATTTTGGTATTGGAATTTGAAAAATCTAATCCTGAAGTTAATTTAACAGCTCCTTCTGTTGAAAAATATTTCGGCGGTTCACAAAGATTTGTTGTTTACTTATTTGACGGCGATGGCAATCCTTTAAGCAATGAAAGCATTTCAATTGATATCAATGGAATCACATATAACCGTACAACAAATGAAAACGGTTCTTCATCCATTACATTGGGATTAAATAGCGGCGAATATGATGTTGTTGTAAAATATAAAGGTTCAGACATCTATAAACCATGTGAAGTTAATTCTACAGTCACAATCAAATCAACCATCGGCGGAAAGGATATTACAAAAGTTTACAGAAATGGAACTCAGTATTTTGCTAATTTCACAGATAATGAAGGCAATCCGTTAGCCAACGGCACTAAAGTTACTTTCAACATTAATGGAGTAATGTATGAAAGAAAGGTTAATGAAAACGGTACTGCTAAATTGAACATTAATCTGAACCAGGGTACTTACATATTAACAGCTATCAATCCGTTTAACAATGAATCTAGTGCTAATACTGTCACTGTTATTCCAAAGATTGTTGAAAACAGTGATCTGGTTAAATATTACAGAAACGCTTCACAATATGTTGTTAAAGTTTTAGGCGATGACGGAAACCCTGTTGGTGCAAACGAAACCGTTACATTCAACATCAACGGTGTGATGTATGAAAGAAAAACCAACGAATCAGGATACGCTAAACTAAACATTAACTTACAGCCTGGAACTTACGTTATCACCGCTATGTATGGCGGAAGCCTTGTTGCAAACAACATTACAGTCAAACCTGTTTTATCAGCTGAAGACGTTTCTATGAAATATCTTGACGGAACTCAATTCAAAGCTACTTTGCTTGACGGTCAGGGCAATCCGTTCGCTAACCAGACTATTACTTTCAACATAAACGGAGTATTTTATAACAGAACAACTGACAGTGAAGGTATAGCCAAGTTAAACATCAGATTGATTGCCGGTGAATACATTATAACATCAATGTATGAAAACGGTGCAGCAATCTCAAACAAAGTTACAATATCTTAGGGAGGTTTCAACAACTTCTCATTATTTTTTTAGTAATACTTTTTTGCTTATTTTTACCCATTTAGTAATACTTTAATTAATTATATTAATAATCAAATTAGATATTAAATTGAAAGGAATTTTATATAATTCTTTTCAAAGGAGGTTTTAATATAATTAAGAGTAATCTTACTACTTTTAATTTAAAATTTATAGCAATTTTAATTATATTATGTGTTTTACTCATGAGTTCAATCAATATTTCATTTGCTCAGGATAATGAAACGCTATCTGATTTGGAAGCTAATAATCAGATTTATGATAAATCAATGCTTCTTATTGCAGATAATGGCGGAACGAATATTCTGGACTCAGCGGCAAGTGATATTTTAATGAACTATTCAAATGTGGATATTCAGGTTCGAAGCTCAGCTCAAATTTCCACCATGGGTGAAAATGAATTGTATGAATTGATGGATAAAAGCGATATAGTCATTGCTAACTGGCTGACGAGTGATGCTGATTCAGTTTTGACTAATATATTACTTAAATATCCTAATCTATCAAATAAGGAAATGTTTTTGATATTGGAAACATCTTCCTCATCACAGCTCAAAACATTTAATTTAGTTAAAAATTCCACTATAGGTTATAATAAAATCTTTGAAGAAGAATCATTTACGACGGATTTTTTAAATGAATATTTCCAGACAACAAAAAGAGGCCAATCTTTCACAACTGTGAGCGATTATCTTACAAATGGGAATGGAAATCGTGTAAATTCCAATTTTAATCAGGCAGTTTTATATAAAAATTGCAATGATAAGGAAAATTTCATTAATCAGATTTTATGGGCATTGAATGTCACAGGTTTCATATGTCAATATAACAACCCAGTATTTTACGAATCATATCAGTACGGTTTATACAGGCATAGATATATGACCTTGGATGAATATAAATCATTATTTTTCAATTCTTCCAATAAATATACTGTAGGTCTTCTTGAAAGTAATATGTATGTTTCAAGCGCTTCTTTAGAACCATATTATTCATTAATAGAGTCTTTGGAATCTAAAGGAGTAAATGTCATACCTGTTGTTGCTGCAGGAGGATCTGATGATCAGCTGAAAGTCATGGTAAAATATTTTACAAATGCTCCGGATTATGAATCCTTTTTAGGAAATTCATCCAATTATGAAAGTCTGGTTGATGCAATCATTTCAATGCCAGCATATGGGATTGGAGGAACCTTATTTGATAGGGTAACGGAATTTTTCGAAACCTGCGAAGTGCCTGTATACCGTGCGGTCCATTCAGATTATGTAAGTAATGATGAATGGGAACTGAGTACAACAGGTCTTCCAGGAAACAGAAGCGACAAATGGTGGCATGTAGCTATCGGTGAAGCGCAGGGAATTATTGAAGCTACCTTTGTCGGAGGAGTTACCAATGAAATATCCAATTTGACAGGTGCTCAAAGGACAGGATACAAGCCTCATGAAACGAATATTGATTTATTCAGCGATAGAATTATCTCCTGGATTAATTTGAAATATGCTGAAAATGAAAATAAAAAAATTTCATTAATATATTATAATTATCCTCCAGGAAAGCAGAATATCGGTTCAAGTTATCTGGATTCAATTACAAGTATTTATAATCTGTTATTAACATTAAAATCCCAGGGTTATGATGTCGGAGAGCTTCCGGAGAATACTTCTCAATTGGAAGACATGATTATCAGATGTGGTATTAATGTGGCTACTTGGGCTCCGGGTGAACTGGAAAAACTTGCAAACAGATTCAACGTGGTTTTATTGCCTGTATCAGAATACTTAGATTGGTTTGAAAGTTTACGGCCTATTTCAAAAGTGCAGGTCATTGAAGGGCCTGTCGCATACATCGGTGAACTTTCAAGAAATGCAATAGCCATTAATTATACCTCTCCAATGGATGAGAGATTGGCAGACTGGTATAATCAGATTATTGTATTGTTGCCTGAAAATTACACATCACAGGCCATTCCAATTTTAGATAATATTATCTCTTCATTGAAACAATATTTAAAAACGGGTCTTGAATCAGATTATGATGTCTTTTTAATGTATAAGAATCAGTGGGCTGATTTAAATGTTCCCGGCTTAAACGGCTGGGGTGAAGCTCCGGGCAATATTATGACTGTTGAGAGAAATGGGACATTATACTTTGTGGTTCCTGGTTTAACCTTTGGAAATGTATTTGTTGCTCCCGAACCGCAAAGAGGTTGGGAAGCAGATTCCGATGCACTGTACCATAGCAGTGCGGTTGCTCCAACACACCAGTATCTTGCCGCATATTATTATTTCCAGGAATATTACTCTTCAGCAATGGTTTTTGTTGGAAGACATGCGACTCATGAATGGCTGCCTGGTAAAGAAGTATTGTTGTCATCAACTGATTACGGATCAATTGTCGTTGGTGATGTGCCACAAATTTATTTCTATATTTCAGACGGTCTTGGTGAAGGTATTCAGGCAAAAAGAAGAGGTTTTGCTGTAATGATATCTCATTTAACTTCTCCTTTAGCCTATACTCAGCTTTATGGGAATTTGACAGTCCTGGCAAATTTGGTTAATGAATATGAAAACGCATTGAATCAAAGTTCTAAAGATGCACTCATATCTGAAATCAATCATATTGTTGAAACAAATAATTATGTTCATTCTATGGGCATAAACAATGATACATTCAATAACTTATCGGCTGATGATAAGGTTTCAGCAATCGATTCTTTCATTAAATCAGTGCAGAATGAACTTTACACTTGGGGTTTGCATGCACTTGGCCAAAACTGGACTGATAAGGATATTTCACTGGCAGTTTCTACGGCATTATCTCAGAAATTCACATATAATGGAGTTACTACATCTTTATATGATGAAATAGCTCAGATTAAATTCTCTAAACATTATGATGAACTCAATTCCCTTGAAAGGGATATCGTGATGAATCTGTCATGTGATGTTGTTCCCGCTTTAATATATTATTCCTCTGAGGAAGTGGCTCAGGTAATCGGCGTTAATTCCACTGCTTTGATTGCAACATTGGATTATGCGAAACTTTACATTAATCTAATACAGTTATCAGTACAGTCAGAGCTGGATTCATTTATTAATGCATTGAATGGGAAATATATTTCTCCAGGGCCTGCTGGTGATGTATTGGACATTAATTCGCTTCCGACTGCAGGTAATTTCTTCCATGACCAGTCACAGGAACTTCCTACCGCTGAAGCCTATGAATATGGAAGGATATTGACGCTTCTTGCATTAGACGGATTAACTGATGATACAGAAAAGCTTGTTATGGGTATATGGTGTGTTGAAACAGCAAGAGATGACGGAGCTTTGATTTCTGTTGTATTGTATCTGCTTGGAATGGAACCTGTTTATTCATCTTCACCAAGTGCAGGAGGATATGTTCAGGCGGGCAATGATGAAGACCATGATGACCATGAACATGATGAAGAGATCAGTGTTGGAACAAAAACAAGTTTAATGCCAAGCTATGTCAGTTTGGATAATCTTGTGCGTCCTGATGGATGGGATAAAAAAAGAATTGATGTGACTGTCATAACCAGCGGTAACTTCAGGGATTTGTATTCAACACAGGCAATTCTAATGGATAATGCATTCAGGGTTGCATTGGCCAGATCATACTTTACAATATTGAACAATCAGTCTTTAAAAGAAAATGAATGGTTTGATGACATTAAAGACGGTCTGGAACATGTTGTAGCAAGCATTGATTATTATGGTGTCGGAAGAGAAAGCTTTGATGAAAACTATGTTGCAAAACATTGGATTAATGACTTTGTTTATTATAAGGAATTGGGATACAATACTACTTATGCTGCCGAATGTGCTATTACACGCATATTTGCACCTCCTAACGGAGATTATGGTGCAGGAATAGCAAAATCAGTATCTTTAAGCTGGACTTGGAATGATACTGATGAATTGGCTGATTTCTATTTGGGCAGGATGGGAAATATGTACTCCAAATATTATTGGGGTGAAACCAATCCTTTAGTATTTGCAAGAGCATTAAACAATACCAATGATTTGATTGTCAGCCGTAATACCAATGTCTATGGTGTATTGGACAATGATGATTTCTTTGATTACTGGGGAGGTCTTTCAATGGCAATGGCTTATGTAAACGGAAACACTCCAAAAATGGATGTGCTGATGTATGGAAATAGAAACACTCCTTATACAACATCTATTGAACAGGCTATTGCTAAGGAAATCCTTACAAGATATTCAAACCCTGACTGGATTAGCGGAATGATGCAGGAAGGTTACAGCGGTGCCAGATATATTTCAAATAAATTTTTAACCGATTTGCTTGGATGGTCTGTCACAAGACCTGAGGCAGTTTCAAATTATATGTGGGATGATGCCTATAATGTTTACTTCAATGATAAGTATGGAGTAGGCGTTAATGACTGGTTAAAATCCGGAAACAATGCATATGCATTCATATCCTCAGCAGGTACCCTATTAACTGCAGCTTATGAAGGATATTGGCAGACAGATTCAAATACATTGTCTGATGTTGCAAATCAATGGGCTCAGGCAGTCATTACGAACGGTGTTGCATGTTGCGACTGCAGTTGCGGAAACATAGCTATGATGCAGTGGGCGGTTGATTTCATCAATCCGGATTTGCTTGCGAAATTTGCAGATCAGGTATTCCAGGCGACGAATCATAATTTCTTCAATCCTGCCAATTTCCAGAATAATCCTAATGCCGATGATCCTGAAGGTGATGTTGATGAAAATTCAGGTCTGAATTCAACTGATGCGGATATCTTATCTAATTCCACATCATCAACTCTTCAATCTGAAAGTTCAACATCAGGTTTTAATACTGGAGACACTGCCAGAGGTGTCGGCACTTCTTCATCACTATCTGCCACAGCATCCAGTTCATCAGAGATTTATGATTCTCAAAATGTCGGAGACAGTGGTGCGGATTCTTCATCTAAAAGTTATGAGGTTGAAAAATCAGTTTCAAGTAGCAGTACGACAACTGAAAAATCAATGTCAATACAGCTTATAATTTGTGTAATAGTTTTAGTTGGAATCTTTGCTATAGGTTACTTTAGAAATAAACGTAAAGATGAATTTTAGTTTTAGAATAACAATATTGTTATTCTTTAATTTTTTTTCGTTATGAATTAATTTATATAGTTAGAAAAATAAAACATAAAATGTAATTGATTTTTAATTAATTATGGAGAGGATTAAATATGGATATGATGAGTGTTTTATGGCAATTCGGTATTCTTGCGGCAATTCTTGTCTTTGGAATTAAAGTAGGATTGGCTTCAGGTTTGGCTAATTTGTCAAAAAAATTATTAGCATTGATTTGTATCGGATACGGTGGTGGAGTATTAATTATTTCTGCTATTGCGTCTTTATATGCACAACAACTCACTCAAGCTATTTATAGTTATAATTCAATATTCTATATGATCATGGCATTAATAATGATTATTGCAGGTTTATTTACAATACGCGAATGGAAGGTACATGACCACAATACGAGTACTGCAACTTCCCTGGCAGTTATTGCTCCTTGTCCATGCTGTTTCGGTTCAATTGTTGCTAGTATCTTAATTGTTGCTCCAACCATTGGTGTCGGTGCTTTTTATTTAAGCTGGTTTGCGGCAGCTGCTTTGGTGGCTGTAATTATTATAGCTTATTTCGCATCAAATATTGTAATTAAATACACAAGCAAACCTTATCCTATTATTTTAGGTAACTTCATGTTGCTTTTAGGTGCATATTTCCTGCTTTCTGCAATTGTTATTCCAAATATTGCAGGTTCTTTAAGTAAAGACTTTAGTGGTCTTACAATAACTTCTCCCGAATCTATTATTGCAATACTTGTTGCTTTAGTTATTTTGGTGATTATTGGAATATTTTTAAATAAAAAAGGTAAAAGTCTTTTAGATTAAGTATTATAGGTGATATATAATGAGTATAAGTATACCTGGTGGAGAATATTTAACAGGTTCTTTGGATGTTATTTCACAAAGTTTAACCATTCCTGTATTGGTTATACTTTTAATTATTGTTATAATTTCAATAATTACATTAGGTGGATTAATATCAGAATATACTTCAAGAAAAAAGGTTCCTGTTGGAACTATAAGAGATTTGATTTATGCTATCAATTCAGCAGCTTCCGTTGATGCGCTCAAAGGCATCATTGAAGGAGCAGAAATTCCAAAATCTCAGAAAAAAGTTTTAACTGAAATTGCTAGTTCTTCTGCTTTGGATAAAAATTCCAGAGAAGCTTTAGCTCGTAAATTAGTTGAATATGAAGAAGAAAAAATCGATAGTGCATTACAAAAAACTGACATTATCACCCGTATCGGTCCTACATTAGGGTTAATGGGTACATTGATTCCTATGGGTCCGGGTCTTGCGGCATTGGGTGCTGGAGATATCAATACCCTTGCAGATTCACTGACCGTTGCGTTCAACACAACAATTGTCGGTATCGGTTCCGGTGCTTTATGTTATGTTATCGGTAAAATCAGGTCTGGCTGGTATGACCGTTATTTATCAGATTTGGATGCTTTATCAGATGCTGTTTTAGATTATATGAATAATCAGTGATTTAAATGGTTCGAAAAAAACAAAGAAGACGATCTAATCGTGTTGAAGAAGATCCTATGGCAGGTACATCAAACCTTGTTGATGCAATGCTTGTTATTGCTGTCGGTTTTCTTGTCTTTGTAATTTTAAGCTGGAATATGCAGGCAATTGTCTTTAATGAGGACATGACTCCTGAACAGAAACAACAGGTAATGCAGTCTATCAGCAGTGTTAGCGAAGTTACTCAAGGTCAGGAATTGAATGAGACTCCGGATACTTCTAATAGTTCAGGTCAGGGATATACCGAAATGGGTAAGGTATATAAAGACCCATCGACAGGTAAGCTGATTATGGTAGAGGGTTAAGCCTCTATCCCAAACTTTTTTTTTAACTTTTTTTCCACTACTTTTAAATATTTTCAATTACAAATATTCTACTTTAATTATTCATGGTGATATTTTATGGAATTCTGTCCGAATTGCGGTTCAATGCTGATGCCTGATGATGGCGTAATCAAATGTTCATGCGGCTTTGAGAAATCCCTTTCAGATGATGATTTAAAAGAGCAATATAAGTTTGAAGGGGAGAAAAATAAGGATCTGGAAGTAATTGTAACAGATAACAACAATGTTGCATTGCCTACAACCAGGATAACATGCTATAAATGCGGCGGGACAAAGGGTTACTGGTGGACAGTACAGACACGCTCTGCTGATGAGGCTCCGACTAATTTTATACGCTGTGCCAAATGCGGAAACACCTGGAGAAGTTCTAACTAGAATATGAATTATTATTTCACTTTTTAAAATATCCTGTTTCTATTCATGTTACTTGAAAAAGTTTAAAACATATTATTCATAAACATTAATTTATGTATGAGATTCATTTGATTTTGATGATTATTGGAGGATTATTGCTTTTAAGCATATTCTTAAGCAGATTTTCTTCCAGAATAGGAATTCCATCATTGATTATTTTTCTTTTCATTGGATTGATATTCGATGCAAGCAATATTCTTCCTCCAAATCTGCATAACTTTCAGCTTGTTCAGTACCTGAGCACGTTTGCATTAATCATTATAATGTTTTCCGGCGGTATGAATACAGATTACAAAGTGATTAAGCCAATAGCCAAGCAGGGAATTTCGCTTGCAACTGTTGGTGTTGTAATAACTGCTTTTTCAATTGGTATTTTAATACATTTAATTTTCAATTTCGATTTGATGCTGTGTCTGCTTTTAAGTGCAATCATTTCATCTACTGATGGTGCGGCCGTATTTTCAATATTTGGAGCCTCCGACATTAAAATCAAACATAATCTTGACCATATTCTTGAACTTGAAAGTGCAACAAATGATCCCGTTGCATATATTTTGGTTTCATCAATAATGTTCATGCTTATAACTCCAACTGTTTCTACAATTGATTTTATCGTAATATTCATTAAATCAATAATTCTCGGTGGAATTGGAGGTTATGTTTTAGGGAGATTATTTGCATGGATTTTAAAACACATCAGACTTTCCGTTGAAGGATTGTATCCGCCGTTACTTTTCGCAATGGCAATCTTGTCATTTTCCATTGTTGAAGCAATCGGAGGAAACGGATTCTTATCAGTGTTTATCTGTGCACTTATCGTAGGTAACTCCGAAATCAAACACAAGGAAAATCAGCTATCTTTCTTTGATGGTCTTTCATGGTTAATGCAGATATTAATGTTCCTTTTACTTGGAGTATTCACTGCTCCTAATGAACTGGTACCGATGATTGTTCCGGCAATCACAGTATCAATAATACTGACTTTTGTTGCAAGACCTCTTGCAGTGTTTGTTTCACTTCTGCCGTTCAGAATGGGATTCAAGCCCAAATTGTTTTTAGCATGGTCCGGAATTAAAGGTGCCGTTCCTATTGTGTTTGCATTTTATCCTCTTGTGGCAGGCATTCCAGAAGCCACTATGATATTTGATATAGTGATGATAATTACATTTATTTCAGTAATAATACATGGAACATCCATCAAATTTGTAGCAAAACATTTGGGACTGCTCGAGTGAAAGACATCTGCTTTAAATCATTGAATAAAGTGCAATTATACTTGGAATTGCAATGATAATAGTGTTCCTAACCATTCTGAAACGATGCCTTCTCCATTCCTTTTCACTCAATTCCTTAGTTTTTGGAATTTTCAGAATACTTAATATGATGCTTGCTGATAGGAAAATGAAATATGCATTGAGTATGAAAAGATATCCTGCTCCCAAAAGCATGTCAACTCTCCCGTTTGCAATAGCATAACCACATGTACAAAGTGGAGGCATCAAAGCTGTTGCGATTGCAACACCAGGAATAACAGTATTTGTTTTATCCAAACGAGTTTGCCCTATAATTCCTGCAAGTCCTCCGAAAAATGCTATAAGCACATCAAAGAAAGTCGGAGATGTTCTTGCAATCAATTCAACAGTCGGTTCCTTAACCGGAGATAAATAGAAATAAATTGAGGCTGCAACAACACTGATTACAACCTGCATTCCCAAACCGATTATGTGATTTCGAAGCAGAACATAATCCGCAGACACGTTTCCATATGCAGAAGCAAGAATGCTTCCCATTATGGGTGAAATCAGCATTGCACCAATAATTACTGCAGTTGAACTGACGTTAAGACCTACTGAAGCGATTATCATTGCACATACCATTACGCACATGTTGGTTCCGGTAATCTGCCCTCCATCAAGAAGACGTGCCCGAATCTCTTCATGTGATGCCGAATCTTCCTTTAATGAAAATGCTTTTCTGATTTTTTCTTTGATTGTTTCATTTTGTTCTTTAATCTCACCCATATTTCCAGTTCCCTAATTCTTAATAATTATGTTCAAAAAAATAATATTTCTGTCACCTTGTTCATAATAAAATGCATAGGGGAAATTAATTCCCCATAATTTAATTTATTTTAAAACGAATTTCTTGATGCCTATGAGACTTAAAACTATGGCTATCAGATAACCAATTAAAGAAATCACCGGCATGTCAAATACTCTAGGACCGAAAGAAACAACTGAAGAACCGACAATAAGTGCGGATACCAATGCAATTATTGAAACCTTATCAGTTATGTCCACTTCAAACTTAAATTGCAGTTCCTCATTATCAATCTTGTGTATTGTCCTTGTAAGAAGTTTCGGCAAGGCCTGAATCATATGTTCATATAAAATCAGATTGCTTTTCTTTCTTTTAAAATACTTTTTAGGACTAACTCTTTGTTTAGCAATTTCTTTAGAAATAGGCTTGATTGATGCGAAAACATCAATTTCAGGATCCAGATTTTTAGCAATTGCTTCAACCATGGATAATCCCCTTGCCATTGTGACAAACTCATTTGGGAGGATAACGCCATATTCCTGCATAAGATTGAGAAGCTCTTCAAGAACTCCATTGAAACGGTTAAGCTCAACGCCGAAGTATCTTCCGAACAGATCATTCAGGTCTCTTTTTAAAGTTCTTGTTTCAATGTCATAATCCAAAATGTCCATATACATTAACTGATTGATTAAACCGTCAATATCCTGGTCAACAAACAGGAGCATCAATTCGGAAAGATTACGTTTGAATTCCTCATCAAAGAATCCCATCATACCCAAATCAAGATAACATACAACATTGTTTTCCAAAATCATGATGTTTCCAGGATGAGGGTCTCCATGGAAAAAACCGTCAATAAATAGCTGCTGAAGGTAGGAATCAAGAACATTTTTTGCCAAAAGCTTTTTATCAAATTCATCACTGTTGCTTTGATATACATCACTTAATTTTGTACCGTCTATAAATTCCATTGTCAAAACTTTTGATGTGCAATACCGGGAATAGGTGGCGGGAATATGAATGTCAGGATTATCTTCAAAATTCAATTCAATGCGCTGCATATTCATAAGTTCATTATTATAATCGATTTCCTTATGAATTGAACGGTCAAATTCTTCCATGATTCCAGGCAAGTTCAATTTTCTGAGATTTGAGTTCAGTTTGTCTGCACGGTTGGCAACATATTTCATTATCCTTATGTCAAGGTCGATCTTATCTGTGATACCTTCTTTTTGCACCTTAACTGCAACTCTCTCACCAGTAATTAATTTGGCTTCATGAACCTGACCTATGGATGCAGTTGCTAAGTGTTCATGTGAGAAATCTTCAAACAAATCATCAATATTGCCATGAAGCTCTCTTTCAACAATCTTTTTAACCAGATCATATGATATGGCAGGATTGTCATCCTGCAAGTTCGCCAATTCATTTGCTATCTTTTCACCAACAATATCCGGCCTTGTACTTAACAGCTGACCCAATTTGATGAAAGTTGTTCCTAAATCCTGAAGCATCAACCTTAATTTTTGAGGAATCTCATCATCCAATAAAGGATTGATTGCCTCATCATCGTTTCTACGTATTTTACTTTTTGCAGTTTGACCTAAAACTTCATCAAAGCCATATTTTTTTAAAGCTTGTCGAATTTCACCCAAACGAGCTTTTGTTTCTTTATCCATAAATACACCAAATGATTTTTATAATCTATTAATTAATTATATTTGATTAATGATTATTAAATTGTTATGTGCACAAATTTTATATTTATTATAAAATATATAATTAAACGTATAAAAATTTGAGGTATAAAATGGCTGGAAGAGATATAAGCAATGTTGTTGAGATTATTAAAAAAGACTTCAAATCAGCATTTTCAAATCCTATTGTTACAATTGTTTTAATTGGGATAATAATACTGCCCTCACTTTATGCTCTTATAAACATTCAGGCATGCTGGGATCCTTATGGAAACACTGGTGAAGTGCAGTTTGCAATAGCAAACCTTGATAAGGGAGCATCATATGATGGTGTAGAGATTAATGTTGGAGATGAGCTGATTAAGGATTTAAAGAATAATGATAAGTTTAATTGGACATTCGTAACAGAAGATGAGCTGCGGGACGGCGTTTATAAGGGAGATTATTATGCGGGAATAGTAATACCCAAAAACCTGAGTGAAAATATTTTATCAATCACATCAGACGACCCGCAACAGGCTAAGTTAGAGTATGTTGTTAATGTAAAATCCAATCCGGTTGCCACTAAATTAACTGATTCTGGTGCTAATGCAGTTTATAATGCATTGAATGCAAAAATAATAGAAATCATTAACTTAGCAGCTTATGGAAAACTAGGGGAACTGCAGGCAGGTCTTGCCTCTGGTGCAGGTCAGTTATCCAGCGGGGGCAGTCAGCTTTCAGCAGGTTCAGCACAGGTTTCTTCCGGTGCAAGTCAGCTGTCAAGTGGTGCAGGACAGTTATCAGATGGTGCAAGCCAGTTATCAGATGGTGCAAGCCAATTGGCTGATGGTGCAGGTCAGGTTGCCGGAGGCACTCAGCAGGCATATGATAAAGTAAATACATATAATACAGAAATTCATGAGGCCACCGGATACATTAGAGAGCACACCAGTAGCTCTATAATACACGAAGTGACTGACAAAATTGATTCTAAAAGTGAAAATGTCACAGGTAAAGTCCAGCAGTTGAATGATGGTGCCGGTCAGGTTGCAGACGGTTCAGCATCTTTAGCTGAAAATACAGGCAGGCTTAAATTAGGTATTGATGAGTTGGCTGAAGGTTCACTGTCCCTTGCGGCAGGTGCGGAGTTACTTGGAAATGCAGCTGCACAGGCATTGTTTACTGCAGCGGCTTCCCTTGCTTCTACTGCAAATACTCTTGGGGAAATCACAGGCATTAACGAAACAATACTTGGAGACTATTTCTATTCTCCAGTTACCCTTGACCGGCATGAAGTTTTCTCAGTTCCGGATTACGGATCCAATGTATCTCCATTTTATCTGGTACTGTCAATGTGGGTTGGTGCTTTAATCACCTGTGCAATGTTAAAACCTGGCGTGGCTAAAGGAACAAAATATTCTCCTCTTGAAATGTACTTTGGAAAATTAGCGATATTTTTCATATTGAGCATTCTTCAAGTATCCGTAACAATTATCGGAGCATTTATATTAGGAATTTACATTGCCAATGTACCGCTGTTTATTTTCTCAGCCCTTCTGGTATCGGCGGTATTTATGGTTCTGATTTATTCTCTGGTTTCCGCATTGGGAGATGTTGGAAAAGCAGTAGCTATTGTCCTTCTGGTTATTCAGATATCAGGTACCGGAGGAATTTATCCGGTTCAGATTATGGATCACTTTTTCCAAGTATTGAATCCTTATTTGCCGATGACATATGCAATTACATTAATACGTGAAGCCCAATTAGGTCTGGTCTGGTCAAACTACTTGCCTGCATTGGCTATCTTATTGGGAATAGGTATTGTAACTGTTGCTGTTCTGTTGGTTGTTAAGGAAAAGGCAGATACAGCAGCACATTACTTTGAAAAACGTTTGGAAGACAGCGGACTATTTTAGAAGTTTATTATAACTTCTTTTATTCTTTTTTTACATTTAAACTATTTTATATTTTATATATGGGTCGATGAGGCTCTAATTAATTTTATACTCTGTACCAAATGTGGAAACACTTGGGAACCTTTAATTAATTTTTTTTATTTTGTCGAGTATAATCGACAAATTTATAGTTTTTTTCATTTTTGTCTAGTATAATCGACAAGATTATATATTTCTAAAATCAATATAATTATGATGATTATAAGAAATGAATATATGGATAAAATTGAACGATTGATTGATAAAGATCCTATTAAAATAATAATTGGTGTTAGGAGAAGTGGAAAAACATATTTGTTGAAAAATATTTATCACTATCTCTTAAAAAGGGATATTCCCGAATCAAATATTTTTTTCATATCCTTTGAATCAATGAAATATAATTATATTGAAAATTCCAAACAACTTGATGAAAAGATTATTGAATTAACTCAGAATATTGAAGGTAAGGTATACTTCCTTTTTGATGAAATACAGAATGTTGAAAATTGGGAAAAAAGTATCAATGCATATAGGGTTGATTTTAATTGTGATATTTATATAACTGGTTCCAATTCAGAATTATTGTCTGGAGAACTTGCAACTTTGATAGCTGGAAGATATTTCCAAATAGATTTATATCCATTTTCATTTAAGGAGTTTGTCCAATACAAACAACAAATTGATAATTGTGATATATCTAATCTTGAAGATTTATTCAATGAATATTTGAAATTTGGAGGCATGCCTTCAATACTTCAGATATCTGATGAGGATAAATTTTCATATCTGGGGGATATTTATGCTACTATTCTTTTAAAGGATATTATATCAAGACATCAAATAAGAAATACGGACATGCTAAATCGCATTATTGATTATACAATAATGAATATAAGTAAAGATTTCTCAGCAACTAGCATATCTGATTATATGAAACACGAAGGAAGAAAAATATCAAAAGATACCATTTTGGATTACTTGTTATATTCACAAGATGCTTGTTTTATTCATAAAGTGCCAAAAGAACATATTAAAGGTAAAAAAGTTTTATTGAGCAATGAAAAATATTTCATAGTTGATCATGGATTTTATCAACTTAAATTTGCCAATATTGAAAATATAGGTTCTATTTTAGAAAATATTGTTTATATTGAATTACTTAGAAGAGGATATGATATTAAAATAGGTATTCTAAATAAAAAAGAAATAGACTTTGTTTGCAGAAAAAATAAAGAAAAGATTTATATTCAAGTTGCATATAAGCTATCTGCTGATAAAACTATAGATAGGGAATTTTCAGGTCTTGCAAAAATAGATGATAATTATGATAAATATGTTTTGACTATGGATACTCAGGATTTTTCAAATAATGGATTAAAACATAGAAATATCATTGATTTTTTAACTTCAGATTATATTTAACTTTTAAGTTGAAAAAAATAAAAAGAGAAAAATGCTCTATTTTTTAAATGGATTAATTTTATCAATGATTCTGCTTGTTATTATGCCGATGGCGGCATTGTAAATCATATCTGCTTTTGCCTCGTCAACGCCTAACTTTTCTGAAATCATTTGGGTTATGGTATCCTTGTTTTTGTTCCCGGCAAGAAATGTGCTTTCAAGAATCTCATTTACGCCCTGTGACTGGCTTTGATTCAAACCTGTTTCATCGGATAATCTTTTGAAAAAGTCTTCAGCATTCATTTTTACACTTCATTTTTTCTACTATATAATATATAATATATTATAATAATTCAATTTTCCACTCGTAATTAAAAAATTGTAATTTGATGATGTATACATTTTTAGGTTAATTTTATACATTGTATAATATACTGTCATTTGAACTGAATTAATTCATAGTTTATTTTTTTTCAAAATTTTTAGTATATATATTTTGATACTTTATTCTCGTTAGTAAAGTATTACTATAATAATAAAGTAAAATAAATCTCATTGTAAACTCTCCATGACTATGTAAAATATACTAGTCATTTATGTAAATGGAGGGGGTGTATTATGAATAAGAAAGAGATATTGTTAATATGTTTAATATTTTGTTTTATCTTTTCAATGCAGGCAGTAGCTTCTGCTGATGTTGATTTAGATAACACAAATGATACTAAATTGGCAACATCATCTATTGATGCTATAGGTATCAGCAATGATCTTTCGTCATATTCACTTCCTGAAAATAATCAAATATTAAGGGGTGAAAATGATGACGCAGGATCATTTTCAGACCTTCAAAGTAAAATAAATAGTGAGTCAGGCACAATTGTGCTGGATAGAAACTACACATTCAATGAATCATTGGATTCAGATGTTGCGCTTTCAACTTCAGGTATTGTGGTTAATAAGGATTCAACCCTTACAATCATTGGAGCTGCCGGCAAGAATATTACTATAAACGGTTTGGGAGATTCCAAACTTTTCTCATTTAGAAGTAATGTGATATTGCAGAATATCAATTTCATAAATGGTGTAGGACACAAGACTTCAGCTATTATCTCCGATGCCGATGTGACATTGGAAATTTCCGGTTGTACATTTTTAGACAACACCGGTAAATTAGGTGGAGCTATCCAAGCCAATGGTGGTTTGACACTCACTGATTCTATCTTTGACGGTAACTTGGCACTAGATGGTGGAAGTATTTATATAGGTAACAGTCAACTGACTTCCAGAATTGAAAACTGTAATTTCACTGACTCCTCGGCAACTACAGCCAGTGGTGGATGTATCTATTCAGATTCTCCAGATTTAACATTACGTAATATTAATATTACTGATGCGGTGGCCGCTAAAAATGGTGGGGCAATTTTAATCAATGGTGAAAATACAGTTCTGGAAAACATCTACATTGCAGATTGTAGGGCAACCAATGGTGGAGCAATGTATGATATGAAAGCTCCTAGAGAATCCATTAATTTAACGTTTGTAAGAAACCATGCTTTCAGTGACGGTGGTGCAATATACCTCGTAGCAGACAGTACTGGTAATGGTATGTCAAGCGGATTGGTCAATTCCACATTCAAAAATAACATTGCAAATGATGAAGGTGGTGCCCTATACCTTGAAGGTAGAAATGGTATAATATTTAATTGTACATTTGAGAGTAATACTGGTAGTACTGATGCAGGTGCTGTAATGATTAAAGGTTCTAATTGGAGAGTTTATAATTCAACCTTTAAAAACAATAAAGTTAATAATCGTTATGGTGGTGCAATATATCTAGAAAACAGTACTGGTTCTGAAATATGGTATAGTAACTTTACCAGTAATGAGGCATCTTATAGTGGAGGTGCAATATTCCTGTATAATAGTTCAAGTACTACTATTGCATATTCTAACTTCACTAGTAATGTTGCTGGTCATGGTGGAGGTGCTATATATTGGAACTTTAATGCAGATGATGGTACACTAACTCACTCAAGATTCATCAGTAATACTGCGCATGCTGGTGATGGTGGTGGAGTATATTGGAATGGTAATAGAGGTAATATTACTTGGTGTACTTTTGAGTATAATAATGCTCAAGGTTCAGCCGGTGCAAATACCGGTTTCGGTGGTGGACTCTCTATATCTGGAATTTATACTAATGCAAGTAACTGTACATTCAGACATAATCATGCTGATGTTAATGCAGGTGGTTGTGTAGTTAAAGGTACTGCTAATAGTGCTAGTACATATGTAACTGTTAGAGATTCCATATTTGAGTATAATGATGCGGGCAGAAATGCAGGTGGTCTATGTTGGAATGGTAACTCACCTCACGGTACTGCTATAAACTGTACTTTCAGATATAATCATGCATTAGGTTCAGCTGGTGCTCTAGGTTGGCAAAGTAGTTGGGGTGAAGTATATAATTCCACCTTTGAACACAACTATGCAACTGGACAATATGGTTCCGAACACCCTGGTCACGGTGGTGCAATGACATTCAGAGGAAGCAATAACCTTGCATATAACTGTACTTTCTTAAATAACACTGCTGCTAAAGACGGTGGTGCTGCATATATGAGGCTTGCCGGTAATAATGTTAATGATAACACTACATTTGAGCTTTGTAAATTTATTAACAACACCGCTTCAAATAATGGTGGTGCACTCGCATGGGAAGAAGGATCAAGCAATGCAAATGTTACCAATTGTAATTTCACAAACAACACTGCTCAAAGGTCTGCCGGTGCAATCTCCTGGGAAGGTACCTACGGATTCTTTGAATATTCAAACTTCATCAACAACACTGCTACAGGTAAGGTAACCGACGCAATCGGCGGTGGAGATGCTGGAGCTGTCCTATGGATAGGTAATCACGGTATTGTAAACCACTGTAACTTCACAAATAACTTTGCAGAGTACCGTGGAGGTTCAACATTCATCAAAGGAAGTACAAACATCACATTCAACGATACGGTCTTCAAATTCAACACTGCAGGAACTAACGGTGGAGGAATTGACTGGCAAGAAGGTTCCCATGACGGCAGATTGCTCAATTCAGTCTTTATAAACAACACTGCATGGAGATCTGCAGGTGCTGTATTCTGGTACGGTACCAACGGAACAATCTACAACTGTAACTTCACAAACAACACTGCTGTAGGAAATGTGACAAGTGACGATAGAAAAGCCGCAGCTATCACATATTCAACCATAGGAGGTAACGGTGGTGCTCTCGTATGGACTGGTTCTATAGGTAATGTTACAAAAGTCAATTTCGATAACAACTATGCAGAACGTTTGGGTGGAGCAGTATTCCTTGAACTGAATGAAAACATTACTTTAAAACGTGTAAACTTCACAAACAACACTGCCGGTATCAACGGTGGTGCTGTAGACTGGTACAAAGGTGCTGCAAACGGTAGACTCGAACATGCAATTTTCATTAATAATACCGCTAAAAGGTCCGGTGGGGCTATATATTGGTATGGTCATAACGGTACTTTGTACAATGTTTCATTCACAGACAACAGAGCACTGGGTCAGGTATATTATATCAATCCATTTGGTGAAAACACCACTGGCGGTGACGGTGGAGCAATATTCTGGACAGGTTATGACGGAAACGTAACAATATCCAAATTCATAAACAACACTGCAGTTAAACGTGGTGGAGCAGTCTTCCTGCAAGGAGCAAGTGATTATTATTGTAATAATACCAGATTCAAGACTGCATGGTTTGAAAACAACACTGCAGGTACCAACGGTGGTGCAGTTGACTGGTTTAAAGGAGCTACACATGGTGTAATAGACAATGCAACATTCATAAACAATGTAGCTAACAGATCCGGTGGAGCTATATACTGGAACGGTGATTACGGAGATATCCTAAACTCCAACTTCACGGATAACCGTGCTAAAGGTCTGACCTACGCAATCAATGCATATGGAGAAAACACAACCGGAGGTTCCGGTGGAGCTATCATCTGGTCAGGTTCTCACGGTGAAGTAATCAACTGTAGATTCATTGACAATAATGCATCAAGACACGGTGGTGCAGTATACATGCAGGGTACATCCGAAGAAAACTGTACCAACACAACATTTGACTTGTGTTACTTCGAAGGAAACAACGCTACCGTCAACGGTGGTGCGCTGGACTGGCACGAAGGAGCTCACGACGGTGTAGTAAACAGATCTGAGTTCGTCAACAACAGGGCAAGAGCTAACGGTGGTGCTATCTTCTGGTCAGGTCACGGCGGTGAAATATTGCATTCCAACTTTACAGAAAACCATGCATTAGGTATAGTAAGTGATGATAATGGAAACCAGGGTGATGGTGGAGCAATAATATGGATCGGATTGAACGGTTATGTGGATGACTGCTGGTTCAAATTCAATAATGCATCCGCCCGTGGTGGAGCAGTATACCTGCAGCCATGTGCACACGGAAACAACAACATTACATTTGTAAAATCTCACTTCATCAACAATACTGCAGGTACCAACGGCGGTGCTATTGACTGGCATGCGGGTGCTGAAAACGGTACAGTTAAAGAATCTGAATTTATCAACAACACTGCAAAACGTAGCGGTGGAGCTATTTACTGGAACGGTCACTATGGTACTATCCAGTCATCTAATTTCACTTACAACAAGGCTTTAGGTGTTGCCAATGCAACAAATGCATTTGGTGAGGTTACTTACGGTGGTGACGGTGGTGCTGTAATCTGGATCGGTTCTGACGGTACTGTAGATGACTGTAGATTTGAATTTAACAACGCTACCAAACGTGGAGGTGCAGTATATCTGCAGGGTACTTCTGATGCTAACTGTACTGACACTAACTTCACTAATTCACACTTTATCAATAACACTGCAGGTACTAACGGTGGTGCTATTGACTGGAACGTTGGCGCTCACAACGGTCTTATAAGCGGTTCCGAATTTATTAATAACACTGCTAAAAGATCAGGTGGAGCTGTTTACTGGAACGGTCAATACGGAACCATTAAATATTCCAATTTCACTTACAACAAGGCTTTAGGTGTTGCCAATGCAACAAATGCATTTGGTGAGGTTACTTACGGTGGTGACGGTGGTGCTGTAATCTGGATTGGTTCTCATGGTAGTGTAGACAACTGCTGGTTTACATTCAACGAAGCAAAAGCAAACTCAACTACAGGCGCTACAGGTCGTGGAGGTGCAGTATACCTGCAGGGTACTTCTGAAGCTAACTGTACTGACACTAACTTCACTAATTCTCACTTTATCAATAACACTGCCGGTACTAACGGTGGTGCTATTGACTGGAACGTTGGTGCTCACAACGGTCTTGTAAGCGGAACAGAATTTATCAACAACACTGCAAGATATGACGGTGGAGCTATCTTCTGGAACGGTATTACAGGTACAATCAAAAACACTAACTTCACAAACAATACTGTTGGTGATGACGGTGGAGCTATCTTCTGGCAAGGTGATGGAGGTAGTATAGATAACATTACCTGTATTAACAACAAAGGAATAAGTCAAGACACTTCCAGCACTAGAGGAGGAACAATCTGTCTTACAGGTTCCGACGTCAGCATATCTAATTCCACATTCAGTTATGGTCAGGCTTATATTGATGAGGGCAAGGATTCATCTAAAGTTGATGGTGGTGCAATATTCATTACAGGTAACAATGTAAATATTACCTCATCTGATTTCGACCACTGTAATGCTACAAATAACGGTGGAACCCTATATATCTTAGGTAACAATACCAATATTTACCACTGTACATTTGACAATTCCACTGCAAAATTCGGTGGAGTAATATATGTGGAAGGTATTGAAACCACAATAGTCAACGCTACAGCAACAAATTCCAACTGTACAAAAGACGGTGGAGTATTATACGTAAAAGGTAATGACTGTGAAATATATAACTCCACTTTAAAACATAACGTTGCAGGTGACGACGGTGGAGCAATCTACTGGGATGGAGACAACGGTAGAATGTACAACATCACATGTGAAGACAATAAAGGTATCAGTGCAGGCACTTCCCACTCCAAAGGTGGTGCAATCTGTCTAACATGTGATAACGCTTCAATTGAAAAATCATCATTCGATGACAGTTTCTCCACATACAGCGGAGGTACAATATTCATCACAGGTAACAATGTAAACATTACAGATTCAGAATTTAAAGATTCAAAAGTGGACCTTGATGCACAAATCGATTATGATGAAGGTGATTACCCTTACGGTGGTGCATTATACATTCTCGGTAACTACACCAATGTATTGAACTGTACTTTCGACAACTGTACAGCAATCAACGGTGGAGTAATGTATGTAGAAGGTCACGACGTAAAAGTCAACGCAACGTTTACAAACAGTAATTCCACAAAAGACGGTGGAGCATTATATGTAATAGGTGAAAACTGTGAGATGTTCAACTCAACTTTCAAACATAACGTTGCAGGTGACGACGGTGGAGCTATCTACTGGGAAGGTAATGACGGTTCAATGTATAACATAACCTGTGAGGATAACAAAGGTATCAGTTCAGGCACTTCCTCTTCTAAAGGTGGTACAATCTGTCTTACAGGTAATAACACTTCAGTAAATAAATCCAGTTTCACAGACAGTTTCTCCACATATAATGGTGGTGCCATTTTCGTTACCGGTAATAATGTAAACATTACTGAATCCGACTTTAAAAACTGTACTGTAGACATTACTGCAAGTATAACCAGTAAAGACGAACCGTACGGTGGTGCATTATACATTCTAGGTAACTATACCAATGTATTGGACTGTACTTTCGAGCAATCCAAAGCAATTAACGGAGCGATTATTTATGTAGAAGGTCATGACGCCACAATCAGAGCCAACTGTAGTAATGCTTCAGCAACCAAGTTCGGTGGAGCAATATTTATCGATGGTGAAAATGCTACAATCACAGGATCTGCTGTTGAAAATACAAATGCAACATTGTCCGGTGGTGCAATATATGTAAACGGTTTCAATGCCACAATCGAAGATTCAAGCTTTGATAAGACAAATGCGTTTGGATCCACAGGAAATGGTGGAGGAGCAATATTTATTGAAGGTGATTTGGCCGTTGTAAAATGCTCAAACTTCACAAACAATGCGGCTAACAGTAACACCCATGCAATAGGTGGAGCTATTTACGTTGACGGTGAAAATGTAAACATTTCAGATTCCATATTTGAAAAATCCAAATCTAATTTACATGGTGGTGCTATTTACATCCACGGTACAAATACCACAATCAGCGGTTCTAATTTCACTGACTGTACTGTAGATAGTGCCGGTTCTACAGGTGGTGCTATTTATGTAGAAGGTGTAAATGCTACAATCGACGAATCAGAATTCGACAATTGTATTGCAGAATCACATGGTGGTGCTATCTATATCCATGGTAGAAATACTGTAATTAATGGTTCTAATTTTACTAAATCAAAAACCACTGCAACTGGATCTCAGGGTGGAGCTATTTATGTAGATGGTCTTAATGCATTTATTAACGGTTCTGACTTTGATGAGTGTAGTGCTGTTGAAAGTGGTGGATCCATTTATATTAAAGGTACCAACACTACTATTCAGGATTCCAATTTCACAAGTTCTAAAGTTACTTCTTCATCATCAGACGGTGGAGCTATTTATGTTGACGGTAACTATGCTTTAATCAATGGTTCCAATTTCGTAAGCAGCCAAGCATCAGATTTAGGTGGTGCTATTTACATTATAGGTAGTTTTGCAGAAATTATGGAGTCTAATTTCAATTTATCTAAATCAACATATGGTGCAGGTATTTATATCCAAGGTAATAATGCAACTATAGACAATTCAACTTTCAATGAAAATAAAGCTTCTTCAGGTGGTGGAGGTATTTACAGTAATGGTATCGGTTCAAAAGTATATAATTCCAATTTCACAGATAATGAAGCTAATAAAAATGAAGTTATGGGACATGGTGGTGGAGCTATCTACTGGGTAGGTGGTGCAAAAGGAGACACTATCGAAAACTGTACTTTCACGAGTAATTCTGCTGGATTCGGTGGAGGTATCCGTTGGGTAAATAAAGCTGGTGTGGTTGCTAGTGGTCTACTCAAAAACTGTACTTTCGATGACAACTGGGGTAGCAAAGGTTCAGCAATAAGCTGGGCATCATCCAACTCCGCACTTATTACTGAATGTACTTTCAAAAATAATTATGCTTATAAAAACGGTGGTATCTATGCTGGTTCAAACGGTCAAGGCGCAACTGGTGTCGGATTCAACATAACTTATTGTAACTTCATAAACAACTCTGCAGACTTCTGTGGTGGAGATATTGCTTGTGCTATGGCATATGCTGTAATTAAAGGATGTAACTTCACTGGAAGTGAAGCAGGTTATGGTGGTTCCATTGTATTAAGAGAATCAAGTCCTTACGGAACAAAAATTATTGATTGTATTTTCACAAACACTACCAGCGCTATGCTTAAAGGTCATAATGATGGTGGTAAAAACGGTGGTGGAGCGATTTATGTAAGTAATGAAAACCATAATGCTAACTCAATATCAGTTATTAATGTCACAATCATTAACAGTACTTCAACAACTGACGGCGGAGCTATCAAATGGGGTAATGGTGATTATGGTAAAGACGGTAGTTTAATAAATGTAACAATCATCAATTCAACGGCTACAAGTACATATAATAATCAATTTAATACCTATGGTAAAGGTGGTGCTATTTATTGGTTAGGAAATAACGGTAAATTCTTAAATGTAACTGTAATCAATGCTAATTCCAGAAACAATGGTGGTGCTGTTTATGTTTCAGGTACTAACCTTAATATTATGGAGTCCAATTTCATTGATTGTGTCGCTAACCAATCTGGAGGAGCTATTTACTGGGATGCAGATAAAGGTGTAGTATTTAATTCTAACTTTACAAACAACTCTGCTATTAATAATGGTGGAGGAATCTACTGGGCAAGCACCAATGGACAAGTATTGGATTCCCTTTTCACAGCCAACAGTGCAACCAATGGTGGAGGAATCTACTGGGCCGGATCAAACGGTAAACTTGATGGTACAACATTCGTTAAAAACAATGCAACTTTAGGTGGTGGAGTATACTGGACAGCTTCTTCATCAACATTCACTAACAATAAGCTATATAACAACACCGCAACAAACGGTGGTGGAGTATACTGGAACTTAAATGGCGGTTCAATTGTTAATTCAACAATGATGTACAACAAAGCAACAACCGGTTCTGCAATCTATGCAAGATATTCACCTTCTGATATAATCAACACAACACTTTTAGAGAACCAAGCTCATTCCTATGAGATTTACAATACAAAAACTACAGTAATTGACAGAACTGCAAATACAATCACAGTATTTACCTACTTCAGAGGAAATGATAACCAATTAAATGCTATCTACAAACAATCTGGTACTATTTACTATACAAATGTAACTTATTTGGGAGTAAATGGGGTCAGAAACACCAATGATAAAGGACAAAGGGTATCTGTGGTTGTACTTAATGATAATCAGTACCCAACCGATGAAAATGAAATCTATCAAACCAACCTTGAGGTTTATCAGGATGTAACCGTATATGCATATGACGGAAACAATAAACTGGTAATGAATGTAACCGGAAAAACAGATTACAGAGGAGCTATTGAATTCACATACACTGATGATTCATTCCCTGCAGATGATATCAATGTTAAAGTATTCCATCCGGAAGACAACTACTACACATACATAGCATTTGCAAACAGAACAAAACTATCAACCGTAATAATTGAAGTGGATGATATCTACTTCCAGGAAACAGAATACATAAACATTACTATAAGGCCTTTTAATGAAACTGAAACCGTCAGCGTATGTCCTGGTAACGTAACTGTATACATTAACGGTGAACTTTACGCTGAAAATGTCACTTTAAATCAGGACGGTACAAACGGCCATGCCACAATTCCTGTTTCAGGACTGCATGTGGACACATATAAAGTCTATGTTGCATACTCAGGTAACGGCGAATATATTCCTGAATACAATTCCACAACATTCAGAGTACTTAAAATCCCTTCATGGATTACTGTTGAAGTGGATGACTATTACTATGGAGATGCAGGTAAAGCTATTATCCACACAATTGAAAACGCAAGCGCCAATGTAACTGTTATCATAAATGGTAGGGAATATCATGTTGAAGTAAATGATACGGGCTATGCAGAATTGCCTATTCCACTCTTTGATGCTGGAAACTACACTGCTGAGGCATACTATCCTGATACCAGAGACTGTTACGCTTCAAATGCAACCGATGACTTCAACATATTAAAAGTCAACTCCACACTCAATATAACAGGAGTAATCCTTGACAGCCTCAACACAATCAAATTATACATTGATGTCGGTCCTGCTGACACTTTCGGTAAAATCAGCATATTATTCGACGGAAAACAATATAACCTGACTTTAGTCAATTCCACCGCTGAGCTGACATTATATGATGTTGAACTCGGTGTATATCCTGTTTATGCTGAATATTATGGTGACAGAAACCACTATGGATCAAATAATACAACTGTAATAGATGCAACCAAATACAGGTCCTACATTGACATTGACGTTACTAACATCACTTACGGTGAAAATGAAACCATTATATTCACTTTGCCTTCCGATGCGACGGGCAACTTAACAATAACATTCAATGGCCAAACATTCAACAAAACTATCAAAGACGGTAAGGTCATTTTAGAGAACTTGAAATTGCCTGCAGGCAACTACACGGTAAACGCAACATATCTTGGTGATGACTATTACAGAGGATCCTACAATGAAGACTTATTCATCGTAGCTAAGGCTGTTCCTGTATTGGAGCCTGTCGTTGAAAACATAACCTATATGGAAATTGAGCATATTATAGCTAACATCAACCAGACAGGAAATGTTTCAATTATCATAAGAAGCTTAATAAATCCTGAGGTTATCATTACTCAAAACTTAACAATCAACATTACCAACGGCAGAAACGTAAGCTGGAACGTATCCGGCCTTGCAAGAGGAGACTACTTCGCTCAGGTCATATTCCATGGAAACCAAAACTACACATCCGTTGAAGTAAACTCAACATTCATCGTAAAACCTGCAGTTCCAATAATAATCGTTGAAGCAAACGACACTGACGTTGACAGATATAATCCAATTAACATTACAGTATATCCAAGAGGCAACGTAACCGGAAACGTGACTGTATACTTCGACGGTGAAAATATAGGAACATATGACTTGACAAACGGATTCATAAGACTGGAAAACGTATTCATTTCAACAAATGGAACTCATGACATTGTCGCTGTCTATAACGGCGATAACAACTTCACACATCAGCACAACTCAACCACATTCAGTGCTGATGGAGTATTCACGAAACATGATCCTAAATTCAATATAACTGCATTAAACGTTACTGTAGTTCAAAACGGTCATATTACAATCAACTTGCCTGCTAATGCAACAGGTATGGTATACATCAAGGTTAATGACACACAATACTATGTCAACCTGTCCGAAACCAGAACATTGACACTTCCATTGCTTTCAAACGGAACCTATAATGTGTGGGCTAACTACACCGGTGATGACTACTGGAACTCTATTGTAAATGTAACAACATTCAAAGTATCCAAACTGAATACTACTGTGGATATAAATGTTGTTGAACCTATAATCTATGACGGTCCTGCAAATATCACAGTAACTGTATTGGATGATGTTGACGGATTCATCACATTGACTATAAACAATGGTACTGCCGATATCAGAAACATTACATTGCCTGTTGACCACGGAAAAGTCAACTGGATTGTCGACGGATTAGGCGCCGGTTCATACACGGTTTACGCTAACTACACCGGCAGCGCAAGATACAATATTAATGATACTCAATCCAAGGCGTTCACAGTAACACAAGCTACTCCAAGCTTCACTGTTGAAGAGGTTACTGTTGATGCAAATACAAATGCAGTCGTAACTGTTAAAGTGGCCAACGCTACCGGAAAACTCAACATTACTGTGGATGGTAAGAACTACACTGCTGATATAATTGATGGTGAAGCCGTATTCACTATTGACAAACTGGCTAACGGAACCTATGATGTAAAAGTCACTTATGCAGGAAATGACAACTACACATACAAATCAGATAACTTTGAAGACAAATTGCTCGTAAACAAAGTATCCTGCTACCCAATAAATGTAACAGCTGTTGATGTGGATGTCGGTGTAAACACTACAATTACCGTTCGTGTTCCTACTGATGCTACAGGTACAGTAACTATTTGGGTAAACGGAACTGAAAAGGTTAATGCTACTATTAAAGATGGTGTTGCTACATTCCACCTTAACCAAACTATTTCAGGTAGATATGACATTAATGCTACTTTAAGCGATGTTAAATATGCTGATAAAACTGCTTATGCTTCTTACTGGGTATCTAAAGTTGACACTCCAATATTGATTGATGTTGATCC
>NZ_JAZUMY010000032.1:0-7447 GCF_045603845.1 Methanobrevibacter sp. | reverse complement strand
CACACTACCTGGACGCATCAAAAAAATATTCAAAACATATCGAGGACTATTAATCAGAATAACACTAAATAACATAAGATGGATAAAACGATGTGCAACAATCAACGAAAACTAAGCATCAGTACCAAAACGGACACTCCCCTGGATCTTTGTATTTTCCAACATCGAATGTAGACTGGTTTTCTTTTTTTCGACCGCAGGTTCTCTTTTTTCTTTTTTTAGCTTTTCCATGATCAAAATTTTCAAAACCGAAAAGTTTTTGTTGCACATCCAACACATTATTGATTGGAAGAGCTTTATTATTGTTTTTAGTTAGCATAATTATAATAAAGTTTCTTCTATTATATAAGCTTATTCTTTCTTTTTTTCAAAAATAACCAATTATAAATTTATATCTTAAAAAAACAATAAATATTTCATATAGAAATCAAAAAATAAAGCAAATTTTCAATAGCATTTTTCAGCAAAAAATGACAGATTTCCTGAAAATTTTTGAAAAAAAAATCCACTTGTTAATAAAAGTTTCTATTTAAATCTTCGTTAAAAAAAATAAAATTAATAAAAACAAATAAAATAAGATTCTAAAGTCTATTAAAACAACAAATGTTAAATGAATAATTTTAATTAATCTAAAGTTAAAAATACTGCTAAATATTCATTTTCGATTTTTTGACTTTTTCACCAACATTTCTGTTGACAGTCCCAATATTTTACAATTAAACAATCCATGAAAAAATAATGAAAAAATAAAGATTATTCTTAAAATAAGACATAGAAAAAAAAGAAAAAGCATTTGAAAATAAGTTATTTTAAAATTAAAATACTACCAATTCTTTTAAAAAATAATAACCCACTATAAACACCCACATCATGTTATAGCCATATCATTTGAAAGCATACGAACATGTTCAACCAAGCAGCAATAACATGTAAAAATTACAAACAAAATAATAACAAAATAAAAAAATAAACTAATTTCCATTGAAAAATGAAAAATATTGAAAAAAAGAAGTAAAAAAAGTAATCTATTTGATTACTTTACTTTTGATAATTTCCACTCTTTTAAGTGGGTAGATTTTTTTAGCAGTGTGGTAAATTTCAGATGCTAATTTACCATTTACAGATGATTTAACTAATTCTTCATAAGTTCTTTCAGCTGCAGTTTCTTTAAGTAACTCTTCAATTACTTGTCTCATGTATTTTTGTTGGGAAGATTTAGCTCTTCTGATAGTTACAGCTAAGACATGAAGTTTAATTCTGCGATCATCTTTAGTTTTTACAATAGTGGAAGAATCGATTCTGGATGTTCCTCTTCTAATCATACTTCTTACGTAATCAGTAGTGGTTTTGTGACCTGTGAATTTGGTGGTTGCTACATCTCCAGCTACATTATCGATTTCAAATCTGAGTTTGATGTATTGTTTTGAAAAGTCACCGGTTAATTCTCTCATTGTGACTTCTACTCCTCTTCCGATTAAGAGATCCGCATCTTTAGCTGGGGTTTCCCCAATTTCTTTTTCTTCAAACATTAATGGTGTTTTAATAGTATACCATGATTTTTCTTTCCAAGTGTCACGTACTCTACGTCTTGATTTTGCTTTTGCCATTATATCAACCGTTTTTTATTTTAAAATATTTATAATTATATTTAGCGAATTGCTATTTAATTTTGAAAAATAGTCTCCAAATAGAGTATTTCTGTAATCTTACATAAAATAATCTATAAAATGAAATTATAACAGATTATAAATCTATAATCTCTTATTCGACTATTGTGAGTTCTTCTCACATTATTTAAAGAATAATTTGTAATAAAGTTTTATTTAATTAAAACCCACCCATAAAGGTTATTATTACATATTTTATTCATGGTATATAAATATTGTTAAAAATTATATCAACAGATAGACTGCACTTATAATTATTAATATAGCAAAAACTTTTGGAATATATGCTGTCCTTTCAATTAATGATTCTATGTTGATTTTTGATAATATGAAACTTAAAGCCACTATTGCAAGCCCAAAGCCCAAACAATATAATATTATATTGAAAGTGACGAATAAGGAATCTGCTGTTGTAACCAGAAGTGAAATAAGTGAAATCAGATAAGCGCTGTAGCATGGAACCCAGGCAACGGATGTTAAAAAGCCCAGCATGAAAGATCCTGCATCTTTTCCAGGAGATATCCTGATGAAATTGAATGAAAAGTCCAAAAGCATTGAAATTCCTATAATCAGAAGCAAAGCTGCTGATGCAATTCTTACATATATAATATATTTATATACTAATGAAGTGAAAAATGCCGTGAGAAATATTATTACAGCAAATATTGAAAAAAGCCCGAAGCCAAATAAGAGGATTTCCCGCTTTGTCCTTGATTTCAAATTAAATCCAATAAATATCGGTAAAATCGGAAGGATGCATGGAGACAAAATTGAAATTACTCCAGTAAAAAAAGAAATCAGGGGAAATATTTCCATTTAAACCCCCTGAAGCATTTCTAAAAAGTCATCAGCATCAACATAGCCTTCGATTCTGCCTATTTGCTGCTGGCTGGAATCCAATATTGATATTGTTGGAGTTCCATATACCTCGTATTTGGCTGCAAGTTCAGGATATTCATTAATATCAACAAAGGCCAAAATAAAATTACTGTTAAGCTCGTCAATGACTCTTGAATCAATGAGAGTATTTTCCTTTAAGATATCACAGTAGACACAGCCATCCTGTTCAAAAATAACTACAATATTTTTGTTTTCTGTTTGTGCCTGATTAATAGCTTGTGTGAAATCATCAGTGCTGTTTAAGGCATCACTGGCAAAACTTGATGAGACGCCTGCCGTTAAAATAACTAAAACCAATATTATTAACATTATTCTTTTCATTATGCCACCCCAATTATTGCAAGAGAGAAAATGAAAACATCCGTGCATAGATGCGTAATGTATGAAATTAAGATGTTTTTTGTTTTGATATAACCGAAAAACTCAAATATTGAACCTAAACCCTGTACAACCAATGCAAACATGAACGTGTTAAGGTCAAATGCATGCAATGATGCGAAAAATACCATCACAATCATCATTGACAGTATTACTGAAAGCTTACGTTTATTTGAATATTTATATGCAAGCCTCATGAAAAAGATGAAAGGAATGAACTTGATTAGCTCCTCTCCCATCAGTGAAAATATCAAAGGAGGAAGAGACATCACAGTTACTGTGGCTGAATCTATCAAATCCCCGCCCGTTATTCCGACACCATCTAAAACAGATGCAATAAGCAATGCATATACCATATATCCTACAAAAAGCGCTACAGCAAGGCCAACTTCACTGAGCTTAGGCTTTTGAAATATTGCCTTATAATCCCATTTCAAAAAATAAAGCAATGGAATTAAAGGAATTGCGCATGCCAATATTGCGGAATAAATTGAAAATCCCATCTAGAATATGAATCCAATGACCAAAGCAATAAAGAGTACAATCCATCCCCATTTGGGAACATGAGGATTTTTCCTGTAAATCGGAAAATCCAAATCCTTATTTTCAAAAGCAAACCAACTTATTTCAGACATATTATAATATTATACAATTTAGATAAATAAACCTATACCTATTCAAATAGATGAACAATTAATATATAAAACTTGTTCAAATATTTGAACAAAAAGAATAATCTTTAATTTGATAAATTAATTATATTATATATTCAAATACCCAAAAATATTAAATAATTATTATTTTATTTTTTTAAGCAATAATTAGAACTTCTATTAGTCAGTGAGAAAATAACATCCATTTTTTGTAAGTTCCCCGGAAAAAGTATTAAGTAATTGAAATTCAAATAATCTCTAACTGACATGGTAATGGGGTGTGCTTGTCATAGACAAGCTTAATTTTTCATGAAATTATAATGGTCAATGTATGATTTTAAAACTTCATCAACAGATCCCTCATCGCTTACGAGTTTGATGTTTAATTCATCCGCTTTGATTTTGGATTTGAATCCGAATTGAACAGCAATAATAACATCACAATCTTCGCAAGCCTTGATTACTTTACTTCCCTGATGCTGACTTTCAAGGTCTATGTCCACTTCCCTGTGTTCAATGAAAGTCAAATCATCGTCTTCGTATTCATAGACATATAATGAATAACCTTTTCCAAGATGCAAATCAACATCAACACCATTTGATGATACAACAGCTATTTTCATTTAATCACCTAATTTCTTTATTATTTTTGCGACATTTTCACCGAATAATTTTATTGTCTCTATTCCTTCCGTGTCTTCAAATGCGGTTCCTTCCTCACCTGCAATAACCATATTCCAATATGTGCTTCCAGCAATAATCATGTTATTGATTGGGAAAAACATGGTCATTTCCTGCAATGTTAATGTCATGCCTCCACGTCTTCCAACAGCAATAGGACCTCCGACTTTCCAGGAGAGGAATTTATCGCAGGATCTTGATACTTTACCAATCCTTTGAAGGGCAGACATGATATCTCCACGTGCAGTTCCAAAGTAAACCGGCGCTGCAGGAATGAATCCGTCAGCTTCACGAATCTTATCGATTATTTCATCCAATCCGTCGTTAAGTGCACAGTTTCCAGTTTCGCCGCATGTAAGACATGCAACGCAGGAGTGAATCTTCTTTCCCCTCAGGGAAATGATTTCTGCTTCGACACCATTTTTTTCAATTTCCTTGGCACAGACTTCCAAAACGTCAAGCGTATTGCTGTCCTTTCTTGGAGATCCACATAACAATATTACCTTAGCCATAATTAACCCTCACTAAACTTCAGCGCCGTCAAGTGCATGGTGACAGCTACAGTCTTTATCCTCTGCATTTTTAATGAAATTATAAATCAGTTCCAGTAAATCATTCTGGCGAGCTTCAACCATTTCAAACACTTCATCAATAGTCAGTTCGCTTTCAGAAATCCCTGATGCGTAATTTGAAACTATACAAATTGAATTATAGCACATTTCGCGTTCTCTTGCAAGCGTTACTTCAGGAAGGCCTGTCATTCCAACCAAATCCCCGCCAAGCATCTTAAACATTTTGATTTCAGCAGGGGTTTCAAATCTAGGACCCTGTGTGCAGACATAGGTTCCTCCAATTATGACATCACCTGATTCGTTTAAAATTTCTTTCAAAGTTGGGCAATATGGCTCTGTTACATCTATATGCACTACCTTATTTTCATAGAAAGTTTTATCCCTATTTTCAGAAAAATCCAAAAAGTCATCCGGAATGACAAATGATCCAGGAGGCATTTCCAGATTCATAGACCCTACAGAGTTTGTTGCTATAATCTGGGTTACGCCAACCTTTTTAAGTGCGTCAATATTTGCTCTGAAATTGATTTTGTGTGGGGGAATGCTGTGTCCTGAAGCGTGCCTTGGGATGAATGCGACTTTTTTTTCGAAAATATCCAGAATAGATACTTCAACATCACCGTAATCTGTGCTGACTATCTTTTTTTCCACATTGTCCGCTTTGGAGGTTATCTCATAAACCCCACTTCCACCAATAATTCCAATCATTTTACGACTATCCTTTAGTAACTGCCAACGGTTTTACTTTTGCAACAAGTTTGGCGATTCCTGTTGAGTCAGATACGCGAACTACGCTGTCAACATCCTTGTAAGCACCAGGTGCCTCTTCAGCAATGACATGCTTGGATGTTGCCCTGATTTTGATTCCGTTGCTTTCCATATTATTGACGATATCATCAGGATTGTAGTCCTTTTTGGCCTGTGAACGTGAAAGTATTCTTCCGGCACCGTGTGCGGTTGAACCGAAGGTTTCTTCCATTGCAACATCGGTTCCGTGCAATACGTATGAAGCTGTTCCCATGGTTCCAGGAATCAGTACAGGCTGGCCGACTTCACGATACTTTTCAGGAACCTCTTCACGGCCGGGACCAAATGCACGGGTTGCCCCTTTTCTGTGAACAAGCAGTTCGACATCGCTTCCCTTGAAGTCATGGGTTTCCATTTTTGCAATGTTGTGGGCAACATCATAAACAATCTGCATATCCATCTCACGGGCGGTTTTTCCCAATACTTCCTCGAATGATTCACGAATCCAATGGGTAATCATCTGCCTGTTTGCCCATGCATAATTTGCTGCAGCACACATTGCCTTCAGGTAGCTTAGTGCTTCTTCAGAATCAAGCGGAGCGCATGCAAGCTGTCTGTCAGCAATATCGATTTTATAATTTTTATATGCTTTATCCATTATTCTTAAGTAATCGGAACATACCTGGTGTCCGCATCCACGGGAACCTGTATGGACCATGACAACAATCATTCCCTTTTTCAATCCGTAGACTTCGGCAACTTTCTCATTGTAGATTTCATCAACGACCTGAATTTCAAGGAAGTGATTACCTGAACCTAAAGAACCCAATTGCGGAATTCCTCTTTTTTTGGCCTTGTCACTTACTTCAGATGAATCTGCATCCACCATTCTTCCGTTTTCCTCAAGAACTTCCAAATCCTCTTTCCATCCATATCCGTTTTCAACAGCCCATTCCGCACCGTAATCCAGTACGTCATTGATTTCATTTTCATTAAGCCTGACTTTTCCTTTGGATCCCACACCTGACGGAATATTTTTGAACAATACCTCCACAAGTTCGTCCATGTGGTCTTCAATGTCCTCTAAAGTCAGATTGGATTTGATTAGCCTGACACCACAGTTAATGTCAAAACCTACACCGCCGGGAGATACAATACCGTTTCTTAAGCGGAATGCTGCAACCCCACCTATAGGAAAGCCGTATCCGAAATGGACATCAGGCATTGCAATTGAGTATTTATATACTCCAGGCAGGCATGCTACATTAACTATCTGCTGTACTGCACCTTCTTCAAGGACTTCAAAGCTTTCATCAGCAATATATAATCTTCCGGAAGCTCTCATTTTCTTGTTGTAGCTTCCAGGAACTTCATAAACATTATCCCTAACTTTTTTAATTTCATCTTTGATAGTCATAAAAATCACGAGTTTAGTATGTTTTAATATATTGGGCTAATTGATTAAATAATTTACCTTAATTGTTCAGTTGAACAACCTCGCCTTATAGAAGGCGAGGATTCCTAGATTATTTTTTTTCACTCAATCGGTTTATTGAGTATTTTCTAGGCTATCCCCGGGGCACCACCGGTTCAATATATTAATACTGGCATTTATGTCCCTATCAAGTTTTTTACCGCATTTTGGGCAAATCCAGTTTCTTGTTTTAACATCTAAATCCTTGTTTATGTGTCCGCAGTGATGACATGTTTTACTGGTATTTTTAGCATCAACAAACACTACACCCTCTGCATCAGGTTTGTACCACTCGAATTTGTTTTTTAGTCGTGGTATGAACTGGGATAGTGGAAATACCATGTTTTGTTCGCCTCCTATCAGGATTTTGTTAGT